>JARCRR010000133.1 GCA_029850565.1 Gallionella sp.
CCACGGCGGGTTGGGGTACGGCGCTGGGTGTGTTCCGTTCGGCGGTGGAGGCGGGCAAGAAGATTTCGGTCATTGCCGATGAGACGCGCCCTTTCCTGCAGGGCGCGCGGCTGACGGCTTGGGAGATGGTGCAGGAGAACATCCCGGTGACGCTGATCACCGACAACATGGCCGGTTACATGATGGCGCAGGGAGAGGTGGATGCGGTGGTGGTCGGTACGGATCGCGTGGCGGCCAACGGCGACGTGGCGAATAAGATTGGCACTTATATGGTGGCGGTGCTGGCGCGGCGCCACAACATCCCATTCTATGTGGCGTGCCCGCTTTCGACCATCGACCTCAATATCGCTACTGGCAAGGACATTCCCATTGAGGAACGTTCTATAGAAGAAGTGAAAGGCTTCCGCGATTATCAATGGGCGGCGGAAGGGGTGAAGATTCGTAATCCGTCCTTTGATGTGACCCCGGCCGAGCTGGTGACGGGGCTGATTACGGAGCGGGGCGTGGTGTTGCAGCCGGATGTGCAAGGCATCCGGAAGTTGATGTCGGAGTGAGTTGATGGGTAGGCTGGCGGTGAGGTACGAACCCCAGCGATATAGAGTTTCAGTTAAGCATGCTGGGATTCGCCGCCTACGTTAGCGCTTAGGGCGCACCTCCCCCTGCTGAAGGATGAGGGTGCTTCTCCATTTTCCTTAAATACCTGTTTCCATTAGTGCATTCCTTTGGTACAATCCGCGCCGTTTTCAGATGGGCTTCGAGCCCGTTTTTTATTTGTGGGTACGAATATGGATGTGGCAAAGCTGGTTGATACGACGCTGACTGGTATGGGATACGAGTTGGTCGATCTGGAGATGTCCGGACGCGGTTTGATGCGCGTGTTCATGGACAAGCCGGAAGGTATCTCGGTCGAGGATTGTGAGCGGGTGAGCAACCAGTTGGTGCGGCTGTTCACGGTTGAAGGGGTGGCGTATGAACGCCTAGAGATATCTTCACCCGGTTTGGATCGAGTATTGAAGAAGGAATCGGATTTCGTGCGGTTCGCCGGACAGAAAGCAAAGTTAAAATTGCGCGTGCCGCTTAACGGAAGCAAGAACTTCGTCGGCATCATCGGCGAGTTGAAGGATGGGGTTTTGCAGTTGAATATGGAGGGCAGTTCGGTCGCGATCGAATTGTCGAATGTGGATAAGGCACGTCTAGTGCCGGTCTTTTGAGTGGTCGGAGATAACGATGAGTCGTGAAGTTCTGTTGTTGGTAGATGCCTTGGCGCGTGAAAAGAACGTGGACAAGGAGATCGTATTCGGTGCGTTGGAATCGGCTTTGGCCTCCGCCACCAAGAAGCGTTTCTCGGACGAAGAGGCGGATGTGCGCGTGAGCATCAATCGCCAGAACGGCGAGTACGAATCGTTCCGCCGCTGGCAGGTGATGGACGACGAGACTTTCGAGACTCCAGAGCTGCACGTGAAGCTTGAGGAAGCCCAAAAGCGCGATCCTCAGATTCAGTTGGAAGAATTCATCGAAGAGCCTTTGGAGAACATCGACTTCGGCCGTATCGGTGCGCAAGCAGCGAAGCAGGTCATCTTCCAGAAGATCCGTGACGCAGAGCGCGAACAGATCCTCGCTGACTTCATGGAGCGCAACGAACATCTGGTATCCGGCACCATCAAGCGCATCGAGCGCGGCAATGCCATCGTCGAATTCGGCAAGATCGAAGCGTTGTTGCCTCGTGATCAGATGATTCCGAAAGAGAACCTGCGCGTGGGCGACCGTGTGCGTGCCTATCTGTTGCGCGTGGATCGCACCGTACGCGGCCCGCAGATCATTCTGTCGCGTATCACCACAGAATTCCTGAAGAAGCTGTTCGAGCTGGAAGTGCCTGAGATCGAAGAAGGTATCTTGGAGATCGTCAGCGCGTCGCGTGATCCCGGCTCCCGCGCCAAGATCGCGGTGCGTACCAACGACCAGCGTTTGGATCCCATCGGTACTTGCGTCGGTATGCGCGGTTCGCGCGTGCAGGCTGTGACCAACGAACTGGCCGGTGAGCGTGTGGACATCATCCTGTGGGCTGACGATCCTGCGACCTTCGTCATCAACGGTTTGGCTCCGGCTGAAGTCAGCAGCATCGTGGTGGACGAAGACAAGCACAGCATGGATGTCGTCATCGAAGAAGAGAATCTGGCGCAAGCCATCGGTCGCGGCGGTCAGAACGTGCGTCTGGCTACCGAACTGACAGGCTGGGAGATCAACCTGATGACGGTGGAACAGTCCGCCGAGAAAAACGAGCAAGAGTTCGCCAAAGTGCGTGATCTGTTCGTGAGCAAGCTGGATGTGGACGAGGAAGTGGCTGACATTCTGGTGCAGGAAGGCTTCAACACCTTGGAAGAAGTCGCCTACGTCGAGTTGGAAGAGATGCTGGCGATTGAGGCATTCGACGAAGCGACGGTGAACGAATTGCGCAGCCGTGCTCGTAACGCATTATTGACCGCAGCTATCGTGAACGAAGAACAGGTCGAACACGGTATCGAAGACTTGCTGAAGATCGATGGCATGGATGAAGAGACTGCGCGCACACTGGCAGGCAAAGGTATCGGCACGCAAGAACAACTGGCCGATCTGGATGGTGACGAGTTGGTAGAGCTGACTGGCATGGATAGTGAACGTGCGAATCAGTTGATCATGACGGCGCGTGCGCCTTGGTTCGTATAAGTAATATAAGTCCGCAGGACTGAAGGAATGCAATGGGAAAAATGAATGTCGCTCAATTCGCTGGGGAGCTTGGTCTTCCAGTCGAACTGCTGTTGGAGCAGTTGAAATCGGCTGGTGTGGACAAGCAGGCCGACTCCGATACGGTCTCTGAGCAGGATAAGGCAAAGTTGCTCGATCATCTGCGCAGTGCGCATGGTGGTGCGAGCAAGAGCAAGATCACCGTGACTCGCCGTGAGACGACCGCTATCAAGAAAGCCGATAGCACGGGCAAGGCGCGCACCATCCAAGTCGAAGTGCGCAAGAAACGCACCATTGCAGCACCCACTGCCCAAACAGAAGAGAAGCCGGCGCCGGTCGTCGAGGTGGCTGCACCAGTAAAACCAAAGGGCGTTCTTGACGAGCAACAACAAAAAGCTCGCGAGGAAGAGGCGCGTTTGCAAGCAGAGTTGGCCGCGCGTCAGGCTGCCGAGATCGAAGCCAAGCAGGCAAGAAGCAAGCGCAAGGCCGCTGCTGTTGAACCTAAACCGGAGCCAGTCCCTGAACCAGTCGTCGAAGCCAAGGCTGCACCGGCACCAGTCGTCCCCGCGGAAGCCGCACCGGAAGGTACTTTGCACAAACCTACGCTCAAGCCGGGTGACAAAGTGGCAAAACCCGCTAAGAAAGTAGATAAAGCACCGGCAAAAGACAGTCCTTGGGACGAAGCCGGGCACAAGAAGCGTCCGCCTTCGCGCAATACGGATCCTCGAGCTGGTGTGGGTGTCCGCGCAGGAAGTTCGCTACGTGCAGGTCGCCATGACAAGCACAGCAAGCAACACGACACAGCACAACACGCGTTCACGCTGCCAACCGAAGCTATCGTGCAGGAAGTGATGATCCCGGAGACCATCACTGTGGCTGAGTTGGCGCAGAAGATGTCCATCAAGGCAGCCGAGATCATCAAGGCGCTGATGAAGATGGGTTCGATGGTTACCATCAACCAAGTGCTCGATCAGGAGACGGCGATGATCATCGTCGAAGAGTTGGGACACAAAGCGGTCCAAGCCAAGCCTGACGATCCCGATGCGTTCTTGATGGATGCGGTGGAACATGAAGATGCAGTGATGGAATCACGCGCCCCTGTGGTGACGGTGATGGGTCACGTCGACCACGGTAAGACATCTTTGCTGGATTACATCCGCCGCACTCGCGTTGCTTCGGGCGAAGCGGGCGGTATCACGCAGCACATCGGTGCGTATCACGTTAATACACCACGCGGCATGATCACCTTCCTTGATACACCGGGTCACGAAGCCTTTACGGCGATGCGTGCACGCGGCGCGAAAGCGACCGACATCGTTATCTTGGTGGTGGCTGCGGATGACGGCGTGATGCCGCAAACGAAAGAAGCGATCCACCATGCCAAGGCGGCGGAAGTGCCTATCGTCGTGGCGATCACCAAGATCGACAAACCGGATGCGAACTCCGAGCGCGTGCGCCAAGAGTTGGTGGCGGAAGGTGTCGTTCCCGAAGATTGGGGTGGCGATGCGATGTTCGTCGAGGTCTCTGCCAAGACAGGTCAGGGCATCGACACCTTGCTGGAAGGCATCTTGTTGCAAGCCGAGGTGTTGGAGCTGAAAGCTTCCAAGAACACCAGTGCCAAGGGCGTGGTGGTCGAAGCTCGCTTGGATAAGGGTAAGGGCGCAGTGGCGACCTTGCTGGTGCAATCAGGTACGTTGAAGCGCGGCGATGCCATCCTAGTGGGTTCTGTTTCCGGTCGGGTACGCGCGATGCTGGATGAGAACGGCAAGACCATCAACGAAGCGGGACCATCTATCCCGGTCGAGATACAAGGTCTGTCAGAAGTGCCGGTCGCTGGAGCTGACTTTCTTGTGTTGGCTGATGAGAAGAAAGCACGCGAGATCGCCTTGTTCCGTCAAGGCAAGTTCCGCGATGTTAAGCTGGCGAAACAGCAAGCCGCCAAACTGGAGAACATGTTCGAACAGATGGGCGAGGGCGAAGTACGTTCACTGTCCGTCATTGTGAAGGCCGACGTGCAAGGTTCGCTCGAAGCTATCGCGGGTTCCTTGCAGAAGCTGTCTACATCCGAGGTCAAGGTCACCTTGATCCACAGTGGTGTGGGTGCGATCTCCGAGTCCGACGTCAACTTGGCGCTGGCTTCCAAGGCGATCATCATCGGCTTCAATTCACGTGCAGATGCAGCCGCACGCCGTTTGGCGGAGTCGTCCGGCGTGGACATCCGTTACTACAACATCATCTATGCGATGGTGGATGAGATCAAAGCGGCACTGTCCGGCATGCTGGCTCCCGAGAAGAAGGAGAGCATCATCGGTATGGTGGAAATCCGCCAAGTGTTCACCATCTCCAAGGTTGGCACCATCGCGGGTTGTTACGTCACCGAGGGTATGATCAAACGCGGTTCCAGTGTGCGTGTGCTGCGCAATAACGTGGTCATCCATACCGGCGAGCTGGATTCCTTGAAACGTTTCAAGGATGACGCGAAGGAAGTCAAATCCAACTTCGAGTGCGGCCTGTCCTTGCGTGGCTACAATGATCTGCAAGTGGGCGATTTCCTCGAGGTGTTCGAGATCGTCGAAGTGGCGCGGGCACTTTAATGGCCAAGGACTACGCGCGCACTGATCGTATCGCCGAACAGATCCAGCGCGAGCTGGCTCAACTGATCCGGCTGGAAGTAAAAGATCCGCGTGTGCGCAAAGTCACTTTGACGGGGGTGGAAGTGACCAACGACCATGCCCACGCCAAGGTGTACTACACCTCACTCGATGGTGACAGTCCGGAATTGTTGCAAGGTCTGGAAAGAGCGGCTGGTTTCTTGCGTAGCCAATTGGCACATGCCATGAAGTTGCGCATCACACCACAGTTACATTTTCTCTATGACGCCTCCATCGAACGCGGCGCTCATCTTTCCCAGTTGATCGATAAAGCCGTTGCCAGCGACACCAAACACTAATCGCACGATCCGCATCAAAAGGCAGTTGGACGGCGTGCTGCTGTTCGATAAGCCGTTGGAATTGAGTTCCAACGTGGCGATGCAAAAGGTCCGTCGTTTGTTCGGTGCCGAGAAGGCAGGGCATACCGGCACACTGGATCCGCTTGCTACCGGCCTATTGCCAATTTGCTTTGGTGAAGCCACCAAATACACCATCGCTCTGCTGGATGCCGACAAGGGCTATCGTGCGACGATACGCCTAGGTCAAAAGACGACGACGGGGGATGCCGAGGGCGAAGTCATAGCGACTCGTCCGGTCGCCGTCAATGAAGCTCAAGTGCTGGCTGTGTTGGCGAGTTTCTTGGGAGAAGGCCAGCAGCTTCCTCCCATGCATAGCGCCATCAAGCACCAAGGCAAGCCGCTGTATGAATACATACGCAAAGGCGAGACGATTGAGCGTGAGTTGCGCCAGATATTCATACACGAGTTGAAGTTGGAGCGTCTACAAGGCGAGGAATTGGAATTCAGTGTCTTGTGCAGCAAAGGCACTTATGTGCGCACCTTGGCCGAGGATATCGGCGAAGCACTGGGGTGTGGCGGCCATCTCACTGCATTGCGGCGCACCTCCATCGGCGAATTCAATCTAAGCACTGCGCTCACCATGGATCAGTTGGAATCTATGGACGAAGTGCAACGTGATGCCTGTCTGATGCCTTTGGAT
The DNA here is from genome assembly GCA_029850565.1 of Gallionella sp. GTDB lineage: Bacteria > Pseudomonadota > Gammaproteobacteria > Burkholderiales > Gallionellaceae > Sideroxyarcus. The sequence continues at coordinate 6,372 of JARCRR010000133.1, forward strand.
AGATTGGTGCTGAATCTACCGTCTTTGGAGCTGGATAGCGTACAAGCCACCCGTTTGGCCCGCGGACAAAGGCTTGGGTTGACCGATAGCCACCCCGATGGCAAGCGCAGATTGTATGCAGAAGGGCGATTTATCGGCCTGGGCGAGCTGATTGGAGGCAGATTGTCGCCGAGCCGCTTGTTATCCAGTATCGCCAAGGCCGCCGCCATCCCTAATTCAGCTTGAGTGGATACCCCGTTCAAGGTTAGAATGCCGCACTTTTTATTTGGAGAGAGTAAGTAAATGTCTATTACCGCAGCACAAAAATCGCAGATCGTGACTGATTATCAACGTGCCAAGGGCGACACCGGCTCCCCTGAAGTACAAGTTGCTTTGATGACGGCTCGCATCAACTACCTGACCGATCATTTCAAAGAGCACAACAAAGACCACCACTCTCGTCGCGGTCTGCTGCGCTTGGTGAGCCGCCGCCGCAAGCTGCTGGACTACCTGAAAAGCAAGAATGAGAATAGTTACAAAGAGCTGATCCAACGTTTGGAACTGCGCAAGTAATTAGGATTTACGAGCGGGTCGCGATAGCGGCCCGCTTTGTTTTGGGTGTCGTATCGGTGCACTGACCACTCGGTCAGGCATTCACATTGGAGAGCGCTATCTTGAGTCACTATAAAAAAACACTGAGTTACGGTAATCAACAACTGACATTGGAAACAGGCGAGATCGCTCGTCAATCGAGTGGTGCAGTGATGGTTAGTTTGGGCGACACCGTGGTGCTGGTCACTGTGGTGGGACGTAAGGATGCCAAGCCTGATCAAGATTTCTTCCCGCTCACTGTTGACTATCAAGAGCGTACTTATGCCGGCGGCAAGATCCCGGGCGGCTTCTTCAAACGTGAAGGTCGTCCAAGCGAGAAAGAGATTCTGACTTCTCGTCTGATCGATCGCCCATTGCGTCCGCTGTTCCCGGAAAGCTTCTACAACGAAGTGCAGATCGTGGCAACTGTCGTGTCTTCCGACCCTCAGATCGACTCCGACATCCCTTCCATGATCGGCGCATCCGCCGCGCTGGCGATCTCCGGTATCCCGTTCGACGGCCCGATCGGTGCTGCTCGCGTGGGTTATGCCAACGGCCAATACCTGCTGAACCCAACCAAGGATGAGTTGGTCACTTCGCAGATGGACTTGGTCGTCGCCGGTACAGCCAAGGCTGTGCTGATGGTTGAATCCGAAGCGCAAGAATTGTCTGAAGAAATCATGCTGGGTGCGGTGGTGTTTGGTCACGAACAAATGCAAGCGGTCATCAATGCCATCAACGAGATGGCTGACGCAGTGGGTCAAGACGATTGGGATTGGACACCCGCACCTAAGAACGAAGCGCTCATCGCAAAGATTGGTGCGTTGGCTGAAAGCGAATTGAAGGCAGCTTACGCAGTGCGTGAGAAGCAAGCTCGTACCCATCAAGTGGATGCGATTCGTGCCAAAGTGTCTGAAGCATTGGCTACACCTGAGTTCGAGAACGTCTCCAAGAATGAGATCGGCGAATTGTTCAGCGCGTTGGAAGCCAAGATCGTGCGCGGTCAGATATTGAGCGGCGAGCCACGTATCGACGGCCGTGACACACGTACCGTGCGTCCGATCACCATCCGTACCGGTGTGTTGCCACGTACCCACGGTTCCGTATTGTTCACACGCGGCGAGACACAGGCTTTGGTGGTTGCCACGCTGGGTTCGATGCGCGATTCACAGAAGATTGATGCGCTACAAGGAGAATTCTCCGATCGCTTCATGCTGCATTACAACTTCCCTCCGTACGCCACTGGTGAAACCGGCCGCGTAGGTACACCAAAGCGCCGTGAGATCGGTCACGGGCGTTTGGCCAAGCGTGCCTTGGTGGCAGTGCTGCCGAGCGAAGATGAATGCGGCTACGCGATGCGCGTGGTCTCCGAGATCACTGAATCCAACGGCTCCAGTTCCATGGCTTCCGTGTGCGGTGGTTGCTTGTCGCTGATGGATGCTGGCGTGGCGATGAAGAATCACGTGGCAGGTATCGCCATGGGCTTGATCAAAGACGGCGGCCGTTTCGCTGTGCTGACGGACATCCTGGGTGACGAAGATCACTTGGGCGATATGGACTTCAAGGTGGCCGGTTCCGACAAGGGTATCACTGCTTTGCAGATGGACATCAAGATCAACGGCATCACCAAAGAGATCATGCAAGTCGCTCTGAGCCAAGCCAAAGAAGGTCGCATGCATATCCTCGGCATCATGAAGCAAGCCATGCCGTCTGTGCGTCCTGAAGTGTCAGACTTTGCGCCGCGCATGATCAAAATGAAGATCAATCCGGACAAGATACGTGACGTGATCGGTAAGGGCGGTGCAGTCATCCGCGCGTTGACCGAAGAGACCGGTACGACGATCGATATCGATGATGAAGGCAATGTCACCATTTCCTGCGTGAGCGGCGAGGCAGGTGAGGCAGCCAAGAAACGTATCGAAGACATCGTGGCTGAGGTCGAAGTGGGCAAGGTATACGAAGGCCCGGTGGTCAAGCTGTTGGACTTCGGTGCGCTGGTCAATATCCTGCCGGGTAAAGATGGTCTGTTGCACATCTCGCAGATATCACACGAGCGTATCGCCAACGTTTCCGACCATTTGAAAGAAGGTCAGGTCGTTAAGGTCAAGGTGTTGGAAGTTGACGACAAGGGCCGCATGAAACTGAGCATGAAGGCATTGTTGGCACAAGCCGCTGCACCTGCTGCGGAATAAGGCAAACCATCGCCGCGACGAGCCCCGCCTAGCGCGGGGCTTTTCATTGCTGGTTTCGTTTTGCGATCGATTGCGGCATCGCGCTCAGACTGCGAGAATCCGCCATATAAGATTGCACGTGTGAATCATGAAAAAGAGTATGAAACCGCTCGCTAGAAATCTAGTAGATACCTTGCCATCCGGTTTGAATGGCTTATTCAATCCTTGGAAGGACAGTTGCCCGCATGATGCGGCCGGTAATGGCCCCGCTGCAAAACTGCAACGGTTGGCACTGCATCTGGATTGCGATCCTGAATTCATTTTGGTGGGTGAAGCGCCGGGCTATCAGGGCTGCCGTTACAGCGGGGTCGCTTTCACCAGCGAACGTTTGCTGGGCGAGGGCGCTATCCCGCGTATTCCGGCACTGCAGGGACGTCTATCTAATCGGCGATTGCCGTTCTCAGAGCCGTCCGCCACCATCGTGTGGAAGACGCTCTATCGCCTCGGTATCGCAGAACGCACCATTCTGTGGAACGCGATGCAACTGCATCCGTATCGTTCCGACAACCTGTGGTCGAACAGGACGCCTTCTCCAGAGGAAATCAGTTTGGGCGAACCTGCCATGCGTCTGCTGATTGATGTTTTCCCGAACGCGAAGATCGTTGCGGTGGGGAAGAAAGCGGAGGGCTTGTTGAGTGAGATGGGTATTCGTGTGACTGGAGCGGTACGTCACCCAGCAAATGGTGGCGCAACGGAATTTTCCAGTGGCCTACAAGCGTTGATGTGAGCCGTGTCTGATCAGCCATTCGATCCCAAATCCTTTCTCGCTAGTCTGCCTTTGCAGCCTGGTGTGTATCGCATGTTGGATGAAGCGGGGCAAGTGTTGTATGTTGGCAAGGCGAACCAACTTAAGAAGCGCGTCAGCTCGTATTTCCAGATCAGCAATCTGTCGCCGCGCATCCGCTTGATGGTCTCTCATATTGCGCGTATCGAGGTCACGGTGACGCGTTCCGAAGCCGAAGCGTTATTGCTCGAGAACAACCTTATCAAATCGCTTAAGCCGCGCTACAACATCCTATTCCGTGACGACAAATCCTATCCCTACATCGTGCTTACCGGCAGTCCGTCGCCGCGCCTGACTTACTATCGGGGAACAACCGATAAGCGCCACCAATACTTTGGCCCTTACCCCAACGCGCAGGCGGCTAAAGAGAGCATCAACCTGTTGCAGAAGGTGTTCCGCCTACGTACCTGTGAAGAAGGGGTGTTCAACAACCGTACTCGCCCTTGTCTGCTGCATCAGATCCATCGTTGCAGCGCGCCTTGCGTCGGCATCATCAGTGCCGAGGATTACGCCACCGATGTGCGTAATGCCGGCTTGTTACTTCTGGGCAAGCATGACGAAGTAGAGAAACGCTTGCGCATGGCGATGGAACAAGCGGCAGAGACCTTGCACTATGAGAAAGCTGCCGCATTGCGCGATCAGTTACAGGCCTTGCATACGGTACAGGAAAAGCAGTTCGTGGAGAGTGGGCGCGATACCGATGCCGACATCGTTGCAGTGGTCGAGGCGGAGGGTGCATTGTGTCTGAATCTTGCCGTGGTGCGTGGTGGACGCCATCTGGGCGACAAGCAGTTCTTCCCAGCCAACGTGCATGGGCAAGATAGTGTCGAGGTATTGGAGGCGTTCCTTGCGCAACATTATCTGGAGCGCAGTGTGCCGCCGCTAATCATAACCAGCATCGAAGTGAGCGACGAGGCGCTTGAACAGTTGTTGACGGAGCAGGCGGGACACAAGGTGCAGATCCGTCATGCAGTGACGGGGGAGCGCCGCCAATGGCTGGAGATGGCGCAAGCCAATGCACTGTTGGCACTACAAAGACAGGCAGGGTTAGAGGCAGGTCAGTCGCTGCGGTTGGATGCGTTGCGTGAGATATTGGCGCTGCCGGACTTGAAACGTATCGAATGTTTTGACATCAGCCATACGATGGGGGAGGCGACCGTCGCGTCCTGCGTGGTGTACGACGATCTCGCTATCCGACCGCAGGAATACCGACGCTACAACATCAGTGGAATAACGCCCGGCGATGATTACGCTGCCATGCGACAAGCTTTGACTCGCCGCTATCAGAAACTACAGGCGGGCGAGGGTAAACGCCCTGATCTGATCTTGATCGACGGTGGTGCGGGGCAGTTAGGCGTCGCCATGGAGGTAATGGGTGAGTTGGGATTGTCAGACATCAATCTAGTGGGTGTCGCAAAAGGCGTCGAACGCAAAGCGGGCATGGAGCAATTGTTACGACCCGGTATAGAAAAATCGTTACAATTGCCGCCAGACAGTCCATCCCTGCATTTGATCCAACAAGTACGTGATGAAGCGCATCGCTTTGCTATCAGCGGGCATAGAGCGCGACGCGCTAAGGCGCGAACGACATCAAGTCTGGAAGACATCGAAGGTGTGGGCGAAAAGCGACGTCGTAATTTGTTGACCCACTTTGGTGGATTGAAGGGGGTTCAACAAGCCAGCGTGGACGAGCTGGCGCGGGTGGAGGGTATCAGCCCTGCACTCGCTGAAAAAATTTACCAGTACCTACATTGACCATGCCTATAAATATCCCGAATCTTCTGACCTGGTTCCGCATCATGCTGATACCGGTTTTCATCGCAGTTTTTTATGTACCCGATGAGACACTGAGTTTGCATCACAAACACATGCTGAGTTTTGCCATCTTCTGGTTCGCATCCATAACAGATTGGCTAGACGGATATTTGGCGCGTGTGTTGAATCAAGGTTCTGCTTTCGGTGCATTCCTCGATCCGGTCGCAGACAAGCTCATGGTTGTTGCTGCGCTTGTCATTCTGCTGAATCTTGGCTACGTGGATGCCATCATCGCTTTCATCATCATCGGACGCGAACTCACCATCTCGGCTTTGCGCGAGTGGATGGCGCAGCTTGGTGGCAGCAAGAGCGTGGCTGTCTCGATGATAGGAAAAGTCAAAACCGTGTTCCAGATGCTGGCCATTCAATTCCTCTTGTTCCAAGAGCCGCTTTTTGGCATTTCGACTAGATGGGTAGGTACCTTGCTGATCTATCTGGCAGCCATCCTCACTTTGTGGTCGATGGTGTATTACCTGATGCTGGCAGCGCCGCAAATAAAATCTCAAAATCGGAATTGATTTCCAACGCGCGGTCTGTATAATGCCGCGCTCTCGGGGTGTAGCGTAGCCTGGTAGCGCGCCTGGTTTGGGACCAGGATGTCGGGAGTTCGAATCTCTCCACCCCGACCAGGTTCAAGTAGCAAGAAGTTTGTAGGTTGCCGACAGAATTGTGCCCGTAGCTCAACCGGATAGAGCACCAGCCTTCTAAGCTGGGGGTTGCTGGTTCGATTCCAGTCGGGCACACCAGATGTCCTTCGGAATAAATAAGTTGCATGCAATGTGTAAACTTATCTGCAATCTAAAACTGTCTTTATCTCTATTTCCCCGGTGATTTTTTCTGAACGCAGCCATTTGATTCAGGTCTTCAGGTCGCGTTTCAATTTCTGCGCTCTTTGCAACACAATTAAAACCATTCCTATTCATCTTTGGATAAGTTGATTGTCTGTCTGCACATTGCAATGTGGCTCAACTCAATCTGTGTTTTTGAATGAAAAATACCTTCGTAATGTCGAGAAAGTTAAGTTGAGTGATTCACTCTGTTGATAACCAAGTTTTGTGAGAGTAGCGTGAAGCTATCTTTTAGCGACTGCAATTAGTTTTGCCTCTAACGTGCAGGAGGACTCATGAGTAAATTCATTCTAACCGCGCTGCTTTATTTGTTGGTTGTTTCTCCCGTGTTCGCAGATGAAGATAGTGGACTGTATATTGGTCTGGGTTTTGGTATGTCCCAAAGCGACAGTGTTGACGCGACGATTGGTTCGGGAACGGGCTCTACTAGGCAATTTTGTTGGGGCTACAAATTTAACCAATACGTTTCTATGGGTTTTGAGTATGGTGGGTTTGAGGCCAATAATGCTAGTTCTGCGGGTGATAATTCGCCAGGCTTGTATATTTCATCCGCTTTCATGATTACATTGGCTTATCCAATCAACGAAAAATTTTCTGTGTTGGGAAGGAGCGGCATGGGTTTGAGCGTTGATGCGATTGGCGATTTTATTGGTGATATTTATAGCGGCTCGAAGAATAACTCAACATTCCTTGGCAATACCCCCTATGGGATTGGCGCTCAATACATGATTAACGATGACTGGGCGCTAAGAGGAACATTGGACCGTTGGCGTTACAACACAGGACTTACACCTTCTCCTAATGTGAGCAAGGGAACAGCCAATATCTTTATGGGGCAAGTTCTATATATATTTTGAGTCTATGTGGCTTTGGGATTCACTCATCCCTCCGTACTGGAGGGAACTTATTTCAGCATCGCTTTCAAGCGCGCCAGTTTGTCCATCCCTTGTTCTTTGCTCACTGCGGGCGTACTGCCTACTTTCACCACACCTGCATATTCGATGTCCGCTTGCGGCAACTCGGCAATGAAGCGGCTGGGGTCGCATCCGGCGTGTTCCTTGCCGCGCTTGCGTTTGGAGCAGTAGCTGATCTGCAGCGAACGTTGCGCGCGGGTAATGCCGACGTACATCAGACGGCGTTCTTCCTCGATCTGCTCCGGCGCTTCGCTGCGCTCATGTGGCAGGATGCCTTCTTCCACGCCGACCAGAAATACATGACCGTACTCCAATCCTTTTGCGGCATGCAGGGTGGAGAGCGAGACGGCATCCGTCTCCTGGTCGCGTGATTCAAGCAGATTGAGCAGGGCGATGAGTTGTGTCATGGCGATCATGGTCTTGTCGTCCGCTTCCGATTTGCGGTTCATCCAGCCGACGAAATCCGAGACATTTTTCCATTTCGTTTCCGCCTGACGCGGTTCATGGCTGTCGAACAACCACGCCTCATAGTCGATGGCAGTGAGCAGATCCGCCATCACTTGGTTGCAAGGTTCTTTCTCCGCTCTCGCTTGCATCCTGTTGATAAAGTTGCAGAAAGTGATGAGGTCTTCGTATTGCCGTGGCTGTAACTGGTGTGCCAGTGCCGGCTCGAACGCAGCCTCGAACAAGCTGATGTGACGCGATGCCGCATGTGATGCGAGCTTCTCTAACGTCGTATTGCCGATGCCGCGCTTGGGTGTGGTGCTGGCGCGGATGAAGGCGGGATCGTCGTCCGGATTGGCGATGAGGCGCAGATAGGCCGTCAGGTCTTTGATCTCGGCATGGTCGAAGAACGAGGTGCCACCACTGACGGTGTAAGGGACTTTATGGGTGCGCAGTTGTTCCTCGAACACGCGCGACAGATGGTTGCTACGGTAGAGGATGGCGTAATCGGCAAAGCGCGTACGGTGTTCGAACTTGTGGGCGAGCAAGCGCAGCACCACGGATTCCGCTTCGTTCTCATCATCCTTTGCGGCGAACACGCGCACCGGATCGCCCGGGCCGTGCTCGCTCCACAGGTTCTTCTCGAACAGCTTGGTGTTGTTTTTGATGAGGTGATTGGCGCTTTGCAGGATGCGCTGCGAGGAACGGTAGTTCTGTTCCAGCTTGATGACGCGCAGGTTGGGATAGTCGGCCTGCAAGTTATGCAGATTGGCCGTACTCGCGCCGCGCCAGGCATAGATGGCCTGGTCGTCGTCTCCCACCACGGTGAGCGCGGCGCGGTCGCCCGCGAGCAGCTTCATCATCTGGTACTGGCAATCGTTGGTGTCCTGGTATTCGTCGATGAGCAGATAGCGGAAGCGGTGCTGCCAACGCTGGAGGGCTTCTTCCTGTGTCTTGAACAGTTCCACCGGCAGGCGGATGAGGTCATCGAAATCGACTGCCTGGTAGGCGCGCAAGGTTTCCTGATAACGCCCGTAGAGCAGAGCGATACGCTGTTGCTCTTCGTTCTCGGCCAGGCTGGTGGCTCGCTCGGGCGTGAGAAAAGCCGCTTTCCAGTTCGACATCACGCTCTGCGCTGCACGCACTTCCTGCTTGTCCGGACTGCCCAACAATTCGCTGATGATCTTGCCGGTGTCGGCGCTGTCGAAGATGGAGAATTGTTTTTTGTAGCCGAGCAGCGGGGCTTCCTCGCGCAGGATGTTCATACCGAGCGCATGGAAGGTGCTGATGGTCATGCCTTTGGCGGCATTACCGGGAAGTAGTTTGCCCACACGCTCGCGCATCTCGTTGGCTGCTTTGTTGGTGAAGGTGATGGCCGCCACGTTGCGCGCCGCATAGCCGCACTCGTTGATGAGATAGGCCAGTTTGTGCGTGATGACCCCCGTCTTGCCGCTACCGGCACCGGCCAGTACCAGCAGGGGGGAACCGAGATATTTGACTGCTTCGCGTTGCGTGGGATTGAGTTTGCTTAACATGCTGTGTGATGAATGTGCCGAATCCACCGGATCGCTCCGGTGTCTGATGAGGTGTCTGGAACTGATCGAATGAGGTATCTACAAGGCAAAGCCGCACAAAACGACGGCCACACCTGTAAAGCGTAACCATTGTGGCCGGTCGTAATTGTTCAACAGAGATGCGATCCCGATACCGGAGAGATGCAAGAGTGCCGTAGCCGTGACAAAACCGGATGCATAGGTGAGTGCATATATGTTCGGCGGAAGTTCGGCCCCATGTGTACTACCGTGAAAGATGGCGAAGATGGCCGCGATCAGGATGCTGGTTATCATCGGCAAGCGCACCGTGGCCGCGATCAACAGGCCGAGAGTCAATAGCGAAAGAGTGATGCCACTTTCAGCAAAAGGTAGAGGAAAGGCATACATGGACCACAGGCCGCTGCAAGCCATCACCGACACAAAACTGAGCGGTACAGCCCAGCGTGCGCTACCGCCCAGTTGGGCGGCCCACAAGCCGATGGCGATCATAGCGACCAGATGATCGAATCCGCTAAAAGGATGACTGAGACCGAGCAGGAATCCCTGATGTTCTCCAACGCCAACATGGGCAAAGGCTAGGGAAGGGAATAGAATGGCACACGCTGCAAACAGAAATGCAAAACGCTTTAATGATTGTTTCATGATTGCCTCTTATGCTTTTGCTAAGCTGCCTCGGAAATAAACGACTCGAAGAACGGTGCATATGCTACCAGATGCCGAATTGATTTTTGGCGGTTCGCCAACTTGTGATCTTCCCGCTTGCCTGAGACGGATCATCGCGAAGTATGGGACTGATGCCACTCAGCTTCTACAGATACTGCGTGAGGTGCAGGAATGTGCCGGTTATATCTCGCCTGACACCGCTGCCTATCTCGCGCAAAAGCTGGACATCCCCATCGCACGCATAGAGAGTGTCGCCTCTTTCTACTCTTTCCTGCATCTGAAGCCCCAAGGCGAGTACCGCGTACTCTTCTCGGACAATATCACCGACCGTATGCTGGGTAGCCAGACCTTGATGGAGCGGATGTGCCAGCAGATGTGGTTGCAACCCGGCAAAATGTCGGAAGACGGCTTGGTCAGTATCAATACCACCTCCTGCACCGGCATGTGCGACCAAGGTCCGGCGATGCTGGTCAATGGAAGAG
>JARCRR010000134.1 GCA_029850565.1 Gallionella sp.
CCTCATGACAGAACGCCTCCCTAGTCGCATCACCCAACATCGTCTCCGCCCCCTCGGGCACGTCGCCTTGGCTACGCTTCACCACACGCACGCGTTTGCCTGCGGCCAATAGTTTTTCCGCCAGCGGATAACCGACCTGGCCTGAACCGAACACCACATGCAATTCTTTATCCATTTTTTTATCCATTCTTCTCTCGCGTACTTCCTAACTAGATCGTCGCTCCCGCCTTCGCGGGAATGACGAAGCTGCTTAACTGCGACGTGCCAACAACGCTTTGTTGACCGCCAATGCGATGGCTGCTGGCCCGAGCTTGGGGCTCACCGCCAGAAACTTATTCAACAACCCCGGCACCACCTCGCCGCAGCCGCGCTGCATGCCGCGATAGCCGGCCAACGCGACCGTCTTCGCATCCATCGGTTTCGACCATTTGAACAACAGCGTATTTTGTGCGCTTGCTGTTTGCTCAAACTCGGTCGCCGTCGCGCCGGGGCACAGCACCGTCACGCTCACCCCGCTGCCGCTTAGTTCACTGCGCAAGCTGCGAGAGAACGACAGCACATAACTCTTGGTCGCGTAATACACCGCCATGCCCGGCCCGCCGGGCTGATAACCTGCCAGCGAAGCGACATTCAATATCTTGCCGCTGTCTCGTTTCACCATCTGCGGCAAGGCATGGCGCGTGAGCGCAGTCAGCGTGGAGATGTTGAGATGGATCATGCGTTCGATGACCTCGGGTGATTCGGTGGCGAAATCGCTGGAGTCACCGACACCCGCGTTGTTCACCAGCACCTCGATGTCCGGCGTGATGTCGCTGATGGCTTTCCACAACGCCTCACCCGCATAGGGCTGCGCGATGTCCATCTGGATGATGCGCACCGAAGTGCCATATGCTTTCATTAATTCGTCGGACAACTTCTGCAACAACTCTACGCGGCGCGCCGTCACGATCAAGTCGTAACCGTCGGCCGCGAACAAGCGCGCCAATTCCATGCCAATACCACTCGATGCTCCTGTGATGACTGCTGTTTTGTTTTTCATTTCTAGGCCCTTCTTTACATCTGTTTAAAGAGGTGCGCGTAGCTCCTGCTCACCGCCACTTTCTCCGCTCTGTCTTTCAACGAGAGCGTGACCTTGCCCAACAGATCGTGATGCGCGGAGACGATCTGTTTCACGTTCACCAGCGTGCCGCGATGCACCTGCCAAAACTGATCGTGATCGAGCTGTTCGATGAGGTCTTTGAGCGGAGTGCGTAACAACAACTCCGCATCGCGCGTGAGCACAGTGGTGTATTTGTCGGCGGACTGGAAGTAACACACCTCTTCCACCGCCACCATGCGCACCGTCTGGCCGACCTGGATGCGCAGCCAGCGCAACGGCTCCGGCTTGGCGGGTGTGGCAAGCAGTTGTTGCAGGCGAGACAACATCGCATCGGGCGCGAACAGGCTGCCTTGTTGCAATCGCTCCACACAACGTTCCAAGCGTTCATCGGAGACCGGTTTCAACAGGTAATCCACGGCCGCTTGTTCGAATGCCTGCACGGCGTGGTCGTCGAAGGCGGTGACGAACACCAGGCGCGTCGCCATGGAAGCACTGCGCGCCGCATCCAATCCGCTCTGCCCCGGCATGCGGATATCGAGAAAAGCGATGTCGGGTTTGAGTTCGGTCAATGCTTTTTCGGCTGCGATGCCGTCATGCACGATCGCAACGATCTTGAGCTCCGGCCATAGCAAAGTGAGGCGGCGACGCAGATCTTCTGCGAGGTGCGGCTCATCATCGGCGATGATGGCTCTCATCGCGGTAATTCCAGGATGGCGGTCACACCGCCGTTGGCATTGTCCTCAAGCGACAGTCGCCCTCGCTCACCGAACAAGGTGGCCAGTCGCGCGCGTATGTTCGCCAATCCTGCGCCCGAACCTTCTTTGTTCATCAACCCGACTCCGGTGTCGCTCACTTCGATGCGCAGCGATTCGTCAGTCATCGTCGCGCGGATGCCGATCTCGCCGCCACCGATCTTGGGTTCGATACCGTGGCGCACCGCATTCTCTACCAGCGGTTGCAGCAACATCGGCGGGAAGGGCATGTTGCGCGCCTCTCCATCCACATCGGTGTGCCAATACAAGCGCGCACCGAAACGTATCTTGAGTATCTGCAGATAGTTCTCCAGCATCTCCAACTCGTCGCCCAAGGTGGCGCTGTCGCTGCGCGCACGCACCAGCGCGATACGCAGCCAATCGTTCAGCCGCTCCAACAGTTTCTTCGATAACGCAGGGTCGCTGTCGATAAGACTGCTAACGTTCGCCAAGGTGTTGAACAGGAAATGCGGTTCGATCTGTGCCTGCAACATCTTGAGTTGCGCCTCCATATGGCGCTTCTCGCTTTCCATCTCGTTCATGCGGCGCTGCTTCACTTCCGCATCCAGCTTTTCGATGCGCTGACTGAGGAAGTAGGTGATGCCGCCGATGCCGCCGAAGAACAGTCCGATGACCACGGCGACCCACGCCTTGGGATCGCTCCAGTCGCCCACCCCGGTGATCCATGAGCCCAGCGTCACACCGAGCATGATGCTGCCCGGGAAAGTCAGTGCGAGGACCGACATGCGCCTGCGCATGTCGGTGATATGACACATCACCGACGCATTGATGGAATAGATAGATAGCCCGATACACTGTGAAAACACGAAGTTGATCCAGAAACTCTCTTCGAAGCTGATCGCCGTCAACAGGCCGGCGATGGCCGTATTGAACAGGATGGATGAAAGTGTCGTGATGAAAAGATTCTTGTACATGATTTGATTATGTCCGCGTCATCAGTGCAGGGCAACCTTCACACCGAGCGTGATGCTGCGCGAGAAAAGCGATGATGCTTCCTGATGCGGCGTGCCGCTGGTCACCACTGCCGTTGCGAACACACTGAGGCGTTCGTTCAATGTCGTCTCGCCATACCCCCCCAGTTCGTTTCCGCCATCGGTGACGCTGCGCGTGTACATCATGCGCCAGTAACCTTCGCTCTCCATCAGATTGCTCTGCCACACCAGATGCACGTAGTCGCGCCCCAGCAAGCGGGGCGTCATACTCAAAGCCTGCCCGGCCGACAAGGGCGAACTGGACGCTCGCGAGAAATACGCCGCCTCTTCTGCCGTGGTGAATCCGTGGTTGTCGCGCAGATACTCGGCCGTCAGAGATTGTCCGTTGAGCAGTGTGTAGGTAGTCCCCATCAACAGGGTGTTGCGCCGCGGCGATGCGGCGAGCACGCTGAAGGGTTGTGCGAGATCGGCTGGCGACTGCAACGCCGCCAATTGCTCGGACGAACCGATCTCGGCGTACACCATCGTCTCGTCACCCACGGAATATTGCCCGTGCGCGCCATAGAATGCCGCATGCAGCGCCGCTTTTGCCGCCACGAAACCGACTGCATATCCATCGCCGCGCTGATCGGCCTTGAGCAACCAAGTGTTGCGCCAGTCATCGGAAGCTGCCGCCACACGCCCTGCGCCTACGATACGCGCCAAGGTGATGCTGCTCTGCATGTCGGGTGTCCACGTGAGTTTGACGCTATCCATACCGACCAACTCGCGCATGGGATCGCTTCGCCCGTTGTCGAAATAGAACGGACTGGAAGGTGAACGGAACTGCGCCGCCCCCCAGTTCAACACTTCGCGCCCCGCCGCCGCGTTCCACCCTTCGGCAGCACGCACCCGCACTTGCCACTGACTCAGGTAGCCCTCGTTCTTTTGCATCGTCCACGAACCCGCGCGCCTGCCGCGCGCCGCAAGGATGGGACGGGCAGTGAAGCGAATCGCTTCGTTCTCCGCCTTGAAGTTCAGGCGCACCTCGCCCGCATCCGTTCTCTTCGCGATTGCCGCAATCTGATTGCCGGGATTGAGCACGCTGTCCGTTCGCAATGCCATGCCGTTGGCATAGCCGTACAGCGTGCCGTCCCACGAGGTGTTCATACTCGACTCTTCGGCGAAAGCTACCGTTGAGAGCGCAAGCAACGGTATGGCGAATACCTTCATTGCAACTGTCCCAGATCGAATTCCGACGCAGCGATTTTCTTCACTCTAACGGAACCGAAATCCATCACCGTCTCTGCATCGATCAAGGCGTCGCGGATGGTCATCTTGCTGATGAAGGGGATGCGCTTGCCGTCATGCTCGATGGTGCTGTCGTATTCGAAACGGGCGGTCTTGAGCAACTTGCCGCTGACTGACTGGAACTCCGCTTTGACACCCACCAGTCGTTTGATCGATACCCAGTAGCGGATCTTGTCGTAGGTCGCGCGTTTGTGTTTCGCCTTCAGATCGAGCACATGGCAAGGCTCGCCATCCACGCTCTCCGTGCCGGCCATCTGCGCTTCGTAGTCTCCCGCATAGTTGGTGGCGGCGATGTCGCCGTTCGAGGCCTGCCCGCTCATGCGCTGGCGCGGCGAGATGGGGATAGGCTTGGACAGCCCCGGTTTGGTAAGCCACATGTTGCGCTCAACCTGCAATATCTTGGAGCCCTTGGAACGCACCGGTTCCAGCACTTCAGCCACGCTCGACTCATCGACCGCTTTCACTACCAGACGCTGCGGCTCGTCGACTCGGTCACCGTCACGCGAGGCGAGCTTGATCTCCCACACGATGCCGGGCAGACCGCCACCGCGCGCCTGGTCGGAACTGGTGAGGATGCTGTGCGCATCGGGTGCGGCATGCGCAAGCGACATGCCCAGCAACGTGAGTGTCATTGTCTTCAGTAATG
>JARCRR010000135.1 GCA_029850565.1 Gallionella sp.
CCACCGTGGGCAACAGCGGCGGCAATGAAGATTCAGGTTTATACTTCGAACTCAGATTCGAAGGTAAGCCTATCGACCCCGCCAAATGGGTGAGAAGTTAATTAAGGAAAATCAAATGAGTCGTCGCTTCAAAGAGTATGGTCTTGTCGGTATCGGTTTGATAGCTGGCATCTTGGTCAGCCTGCATTTCTCCGCCGTGGCCGAGAAGGATGTGCCGCTTCCATTGCCAGTAGAAGAGTTGCGTGCCTTCTCTGATGTATTCGGCCGCATCAAGAGCGATTACGTCGAACCCGTCAGCGACAAGAAACTCATCACTGAAGCCATCAACGGCATGCTGAGTGGACTCGACCCGCACTCCGCCTATCTCGACGCAGAAGGATTCAAGGAATTACAGGTCGGCACACAAGGCGAGTTCGGCGGCCTGGGCATCGAAGTCGGCATGGAAGACGGGCTGGTCAAGGTCATCTCGCCTATCGAGGATACGCCTGCCTTCATAGCCGGCATCAAGAGTGGCGATCTCATCATCAAACTCGATGACACCTTGGTTAAAGGACTCACGCTGAACGATGCAGTGAAGCGCATGCGCGGTAAACCCGGTAGCGACATCGTACTGACCATCATACGCAAGACCGAGACCAAGCCTTTGCAGATCAAGGTCACGCGCGCCGTCATCAAAGTACAGAGCGTGAAATCGAAATTGGTCGATCCCGGTTACGGCTTCGTGCGTATCACCCAATTCCAAGAACATACGGGCGAAAATTTGGCCACCGCGCTGCAGAACCTGCGCAAACAGAACAACGGCCCGCTGCAAGGCCTAGTACTCGACCTGCGCAATGATCCGGGTGGATTGTTGACTGGCGCGGTCGGTGTCTCTGCCGCATTCCTGCCCAAAGATGCATTGGTGGTCTACACCGAAGGCCGCACCGAGGATGCCAAGATGCGCCTCATGGCCAATCCCGACTTCTACTTGCGCGGCAGCGGCAAGGACGATTATCTGAAAGACCTGTCTGGCGAGTTCCAGAACGTGCCAATGGTGGTCCTAGTGAACGGCGGCTCCGCCTCCGCTTCGGAGATTGTCGCCGGCGCGCTGCAAGACCACAAACGTGCGGTCATCATGGGAACGCAATCGTTCGGCAAAGGCTCGGTACAAACCATCCTGCCGCTGGGCAACAACACAGCGATCAAGCTCACCACGGCACGCTACTACACACCAAGTGGTCGCTCGATCCAGGCCAAGGGTATCGTCCCCGATATCTTGGTAGAAGACCCGGCAACTGCCGCGATGGACAACACCTTCCGGTTACGCGAGGCTGACTTGGATAAACATCTGAGCAACGACCGTCAGCCAGAAGAAAAGAGCGAAGCTGCCAAACCGGCAAGCAAGTCGTCACCCAAGAACAAAGAGAACGACAGCGGCAAACCCGAGATTGCCGAATTCGGCGCCAAGAACGATTACCAGTTGAACCGTGCGCTCGACTTGCTGAAGGGCGCAAGCATCTTGCGAGGGAAATAAGGCGATGAATCCGTTCGAGTTACAGAAACAACGCGTATTGGTGTTCGGCGACAAACCGGCGAACCAGCTCGACCAAGCTTTCTTGTTGCTGAGCGGACTGGATAATCTGCAGGTTGAGAACGGCCCCGCCCTGAACAGTCTCATCATTCGATACAGCGTCGAGCATTATTCCCTCGAGGGTTTGGAAAAAGCCCTCATCAAAGAAGGTTTCAGCTTCAATTACGGTTTTTTCGGGAGGTTGAAGAATGGACTCATCCATTATTGTGAGGACGTGCAGTATCACAATCTGAAGACCCCGGAGCCCCGCACCAAAAACAACTCGCAGGAAGTGTTCGTCAAAGCCTACGGACATCGTCCGCACGGCGACCATGACGACACACCGCTGGATACCCGCGAATCAAAATGATGCCCGGCATTGCGCCCGCCTTGCCCTATGAATGATGATCAATTGTTGCGCTACAGTCGGCATATCTTATTGCCCGAGATCGGTATCGAAGGGCAGCAGAAGCTGCTCGCGGCTCGTGCGCTCGTCATCGGCGCAGGCGGTCTGGGCTCGCCGGTAGCGCTGTTCCTGGCAGCGAGTGGTATTGGCACCATCACCCTGTGCGACGACGACACGGTCGATCTCACCAATCTACAACGCCAGATTGCGCATCGCACCTCCAGCATCGGCAAAGCAAAAGTCGTATCAGCCCAAGAAAGCTTGGCAGACATCAACCCGGAAGTGCAAGTCATCACGCTGCTTGAAAGAGCGGATGAGGTACGTTTGACTGAACTTGTCGCGCAAACCGATGTGGTGCTGGATTGCAGCGATAATTTTCCCACGCGCTACGCCCTCAACCGCGTCTGCCACACACTAAAGAAACCGCTGGTCTCGGGTGCGGCAACTCGCTTCGATGGACAAGTGAGCGTGTTCGATTTTCGTCGTGATGACACACCATGCTATGAATGTTTGTATCCCGAACGGATGGAAAGCGAGGAGACGCGCTGCGCCGTGTTGGGCATCTTTGCCCCGCTCGTCGGCATCGTGGGAAGCATGCAGGCAGCGGAAGCACTCAAATTATTGATGGGTATCGAGACGACACTGTGCGGAAGATTGTTGACGGTGAACGCGCTCAACATGGATGTACGCACGATGAGACTTTCGAAAGACGCTGACTGCACGGTCTGCCATCACTGACCGTGCCGCCAAACGATCAGGCCGGCAGTGCAATCTTGTTGCCCGTGCTGAACTGATAGTCGTGAAAGATGTGCTCTGCACTCAACACTTGGTACGTCCCGTCTGCCGCCTTGCGCGTGGTGTCTTTCAGGCGATAGGTCAGATGACCACAGGTCCAGCACTTGAAGTTACGCATGTGCGTGCATAGACAAGTCTTGTCGAACACGGCGATCTTCTTCTCATTCGGGTGTGCGGCAACTTCGCGGTTGTAGGCCTCGATATAGTCACAACGACCATTGGCATCCAATAGATAACCGTAAGACTCGCACCCTGGGCGGATGCCGGAACCGATGGAAGGACTGTTCTTCAGCATACGCATCGGATAGCCCGTGGGCGATGTGCCGTTGACCTCGATGTCGTCTTCGCTGGCCTTGAAATACTCTTGCTGGACGTCCGCTGGCAATCCGCATTCTTTGGCAACGGTGAAACGTGTCGCCACTTGCACCGCACCTGCGCCCTCTTGCAGGAATCCGGTCGCATCACTACCCGTGAAAATTCCGCCCGCGGGAATCACCGGAATATCCAGCTTCTCATCCCGCAGATACTGTAATACCTCATTGGTGATGGTGCGCAGATCATATTGCGCCCAGTCCATGCCGAACCCAAGGTGACCACCTGCCAACGGGCCTTCGACCACGATGTAATCCGGGAGACGATTGGTCTTCACGTTCTTACGCAAGAACAATTGAAGCGCGCGCAAGGAAGAAACGATGATGCCCAGTTTCACTTCGCGGAAGCGCGGGTGGTCTTCCATCAGGCCGAACGAACCCAAGTGCAAACCCGCCGCCAAGGTGATGCCGTCGATACCCGCGCTCATCGCTTCATGCAGACGCACGCGCAAGGTGTCACGCGGCGAATTCATGGTGAGTTTTTCCATGACATTGATGAACACCATGCCGGATCCGCGTTTGCGCTCCATAGTGTTGCTCACATGCAGACGTGTAGATTCAGCGATATGTCCGAGGTCGAACTTGACCTGAGATTTGTCAGAATTGTCGATATTGGCTTTGTACTGCTGGAGTTTCTCTTTGACGAAGCCCGTGTCGTAGCGACGGTCAGATACGGTCGGCAACATCGCATCGGAGATATGCCCCACGCCACCCAGTCGCGCCGCCTCCAAAGCCAGATCGGCTGTGGAGATATCCACGCCCATACCGCCGATCATGATGGGGACCAACTCGTGTTTGCCGAACTTCAGGCGGAAATCATCTACTTTTTTTGTCATCATCTCCCCAGCGCTTCGGGGGTCTCCTCCGTCAACCTTTTGTGCCAATCGTTCTGTCAGCCCTGTGGCTCTATATTACCTTGGAATAGCGTGCATGTTCGGTGCGCGTGCGCAGATATTTGTCGAACACCATGCAGATGTTACGAATGAGCATACGCCCTTTGGGGGTGACCGTGATCCACTGTGGTGACAACTTGAGCAAACCCTCTTTCTCATATTCTGCCAACTCTTTCATCTCGGTGGCGAAGTATTTGTCGAAGTCGACCAGATAGGCGATACCCAAAGACTCTTTGGAAATTTCGAAGTGGCACATCAAGGCTTGGATGATGGCACGACGTACCAGATCGTCTGCATTCAATTCCAAACCGCGCATGATGGGCAGTTGGTCGCGGTCGAGTGCATCGTAATAATCCTCCAGCTCGCGATAGTTCTGGCTATAGGTCGGGCCGATCTTGCCGATGGCGCTCACACCCAGCGCAACGAGATCGCAATCGGAATGTGTGGAGTAGCCTTGGAAATTGCGGTGCAATCGGCCTTGGCGTTGTGCCACGGCCAACTCGTCTTCCGGTTTGGCGAAGTGATCCATGCCGATATACACATAGCCCGCACCGGTCAGCTTGTTCACCGCCATATTCAAGATATCCAGCTTGGTCTGTGCCGTCGGCAACTCTTCTTCATGGATACGGCGTTGCGGCTTGAAGATGGTCGGCATATGCGCGTAGTTATAGATGGACAAGCGATCCGGATCGGCCGCGATGACTCGATCCAGCGTACGCCCAAAACCTTCCAGCGTCTGTCTGGGCAAGCCGTAGATCAGGTCGATACTCACCGACTTGAAGCCGTTGGCGCGCGACGCATTGATGACGCGCAAGGTTTCTTCTTCGCTCTGGATGCGGTTCACCGCTTTCTGTACGTCGTCGTCGAAATCTTGCACGCCCACGCTGATACGGTTGAAGCCTGCCTGTCCAAGCAAGGCGATGGTCTCGTCGCTGACCTTGCGCGGGTCGATCTCGATCGAATATTCACCGTCTTCCACCAGCTTGAAATTTTGGCGGATGGCCGCCATCACTTCGCGTATCTCGTCGTCACTCATGAAAGTAGGCGTACCGCCGCCGAAATGCAACTGTTCCACGACCTGATTCGGCCCCAATAACTTAGCCTGCATCGTCATCTCCTTGATGAGATAACGTACATATTCTGCCGATTTGCTGCGATCCTTGGTGATGACTTTGTTGCATGCGCAGTAGAAACACAGCGTGTTACAGAATGGGATGTGAATATACAAGGACAGTGGACGCCCGACC
>JARCRR010000136.1 GCA_029850565.1 Gallionella sp.
GTATAAGTACTCTTTTGGGAGAACGTTATGAAAACGAACCGCATCTTTCTATCCATATTTAGCTGCGTAGTCTTGTTGGTGCAGGGCTGCGCGCTGACCAGCCATCCACTGGGCAAGTCCGCGTTGGGCAAAGCCTCCAGCAGCGCCGAGATGGAACGCCTGATCGACCAGCCGGGGCCTATCCAGCTGGAGACCATAGACAGCGCGCACTGGTCGGCTCCGCTCGCTGGCCTGGTGAACCTGGATAGCCCGACAGCGGTCCAGGCTGAACTGAAAGACCGCGACGAACCCATACAGATATATGCACATCTGCTGCAACATCCGCAACGCGGCAATTATCTGGTGGACAGCGGCGTATCGAGAAAACTGGTGGACGACCCGGCCAAACATGGCCTGAACTGGCTGGTCGTGAAAGCGATGCACATCGAAAGACTCCAGATCATGAAGAGCACGGCAGAGATTGTGCAAGGCATGGATGGCAAATTGTCCGGCGTGTTCTTTACCCATCTGCACCTCGATCACATTTCCGGCATGCCCGACATTTCAAATGAGGTGCCGCTGTATATCGGCGCATCAGAATCCACTGCAACGAATCTGATGAACATGTTCGTGCGCGGCGCGAGCGATCAGTTGTTGAAAGACAAGCAACCACTGCAAGAATGGCATTTTCAGCCTGATCCGCAAAACAAGTTCGAAGGCATCGTCGATGTGTTCGAAGACGGCTCGGTGTTTGCCATCAGCGTGCCGGGTCATACACCGGGCAGCACTGCTTTACTGATCCGAACCACGCACGGCCCAGTGCTGCTGACTGGCGATACCTGCCACACGCGCTGGGGTTGGGAACACACGGTGGAACCGGGCGATTTCACAGAAGACCAGCCACGCAACCTGAAAAACCTGAAGAGCCTGAAAGAACTGGTCGCCGGCCATCCACAGATCGAAGTGCGTTTGGGACATCAGCATTAAGAGAAGAGCGAAACGATCAGGAACAAACCACGAATAACAAAAGGCGACCCTCCGGTCGCCTTTTGTTTACACATCCAGCATCCTCGCATACTTGAACATGCGCAGCCCTCCTTGCATCAACATTGACACCACCCGACCAACTCCCATAAAGTTCGTTCTACTTGCACATTCGCCACACGCACATCGCGCCGCACGCACGGCACGAGGCCCACAGCGTAATTCCCAGAACAGGAGCTGGCGCAAGAACAGATTCCCGCACAGTCGGGAAACAGCGCCAGCAGCACACTTGTTCATCAAAGGGGATTTAAATGGCCAAATACATGCTCTACTACGCCACCAATCGCAACCACATTGGCAGTGATCGTTGGCATCCCGACTCATACGGCCCAAAATTTAGCGACGATGGAATGGAAAACTTACGCTTTGGCGTGGTGACCGTCACCGCCGATCAAAGCAAAATCACCACGCACCTGAACACCCCAATGCAAGATTGCGGCAAAGGCGATGGCGTAACGCTTGGCGAATACCTGTCGAAATGTGCAGAAGATGCGAAGATCGAAGCCTACGAAGAAGTCTTGGGCGACCACATCGCAGAGGCAGCACAAAAGCGTGTCAAACTCGGCTCCCAAGCCATGTTTGCAGATGTGCAATCCGCGATGGAGAACAGCAGCGACGTGCTCATCTACATACATGGCTTCAATGTATCGTGGAGCGAAGCCGTAGGCTCTGCACTTGCGCTGCAACTCATGTTGAGAAATGCAGAAGATAAAGACCCCAACCAAGACGTACTCGTCATATTGTTTACATGGCCTTCAGATGGAATGGCACTCCCTTGGGTGTCATACAAATCAGACCGTTCGGAAGCAACAGGCTCCGGTGCTGCTGTGGGACGAGCCTTCCTGAAAGCGCGCGACTTTCTCGCCGACCTGCGTGATCGCGCAAAGAAAGGCGGCAAGAAGGTATGCGGTCAGGATATCCATCTACTCTGTCATTCCATGGGTAATTTCCTGTTGCAAAGCGCACTCGACCGGACCTTTGAACACACTCCCGGTAACTGTCTGCCGCGCATCTTTGAGCATATCTTCCTGTGCGCTCCCGATGTGGACGACAACGCGCTGGAAACTGGACAGCCATTGGAAAGGATCGACCAGATCGCTCGCCATGTTTCGATCTACTACAACCGTGACGACAAGGCGATGGTGATATCGGACTACACCAAAGGCAACCCGGAAAGGCTAGGTGGAACAGGAGCGGCACATCCTGCACTATTGCATAACAAAGTGCATCAGATCGACTGTACGCAAGTTGTGCGCGGCTTCGTGGAACACAGTTACTACCTCACAGGAAACATCAATGCAGACATACGTGCCAGTATTGATGGATGGGAACAGGATGATGCCAAGCGGCTGCGCACACGAAATGCCACGCTCAATAATGTTTGGGCAATGAATAAATAAGGCCGTCCTCTCACAATAGAAATGAAAAAGATCAACTCCGGCAAGCTGCGCGCCATCGGCTACGACGCACGGGCGCGCATCCTGCAAGTCCAGCTCGATAACGGCGACATGGTGCAATACAGCGGCGTGGGCGAAGACCTGTGGCGCAGACTCAGCAGCTCCGGTGCGGCGTGGAGTTTTTATCGCGACAACATCGAAGAGGAATTCACGGTGAAGAAGGTTTCAACGAGTGCGCCTACGGAGAAGAATTCGCTAGATGAGTTGTTCGGGCAGAAATGATTGCGATGCAGAGCCGTATAATTTCTAAGGCCGCAATCTGCCAGTATTGGACGTTCAGATAAATGGCCACTTGGCAATTGAGCGAATATATGGGCAGCTAGGGTGCACCTAGTCAACTCACTATGGGGAACAACATGAGAATAGGTATGTGTTGTGTGGCAGTGCTGATGGTGACAATGGAATGGACGGCGCATGCGGGTGAAGTGGGCAACAATTCAAGCTTGGCTCCTTTTACTCCAAACGCACAAATTAGCAATGTGGAATCAATTCAGGAGAAAGAGGCTCTATCAATAGCGCACGATGACACCTCGAGCAAAGCTTTTCCATCACCGTTAAGAGAACAAAGCAGGTTGGTGCCGTATAACCACAATACAGTTGCTTTTTATCAACGTACCAAAGGAGACCAATATGCCATGGAGGTAAATTACTCTTTTAGATATTTGTTCACAAGACCAGATTGTTACTATGAAGTCGAAAATGAACACAAAACTTGCATTGACGGATGGAATAAAAGGCTTGAATTCTATTTTGCTTATACTGGTAA
Source organism: Gallionella sp. (assembly GCA_029850565.1). Classification (GTDB taxonomy): domain Bacteria; phylum Pseudomonadota; class Gammaproteobacteria; order Burkholderiales; family Gallionellaceae; genus Sideroxyarcus. Next base: position 3,247 of record JARCRR010000136.1, read on the forward strand.
ATTCGACTTTTATGTGGGAGGTACAGACGAACGTGCTTCGGGGCCTGTAATAAATAGAATCAGCAATCCAGCTTTTCATTGGAGGCTCTATCAACCTGATCTATTCACATTGCATTGGATAGACTTTGGAATAGAACATCGCTCCAATGGTCAGACAACTTCGGCAGGCTTGCAGGATGCAGCGGGAAATTATATTGCGAACAACGAATGGAAAGCAGGACATAGAGCTTATATCGATGGAATAAGCCGAGGGTCGAATTACTTTTCGCTTGAAGGGAGGGATAGTGCTCACCTTGATAAGACGGAAATTAAATACTGGTTAAGCGGTAAAGCATATTTCCCCAAACCAGAGTCAGATGTCACATG
>JARCRR010000137.1 GCA_029850565.1 Gallionella sp.
GTTGAGCACCGAGGCGACGTCGCGCACGAGGTCCTCGACGAACTTCGGGTTGTCGTAGGCCTGCTCGGTTACGTACTTCTCGTCCGGGCGCTTGAGCAGCCCGTAGAGCTCGCTCGAGGCCTGCTTTTCGACCAGGTCGACGATCTCCTCGATCCAGACGAACTCGCTGGTGCGCGCGGTGACGGTGACGTGCGAGCGCTGGTTGTGCGCGCCGCGCTCGGAGATCTCTTTCGAGCAGGGGCACAAGCTGGTCACCGGGATCTGTACTTTCATGGTGAAGCGATACTTGCCTTCGACGATCTCGCCGATAAAGGTGACGTCGTAATCCAACAGGCTTTGTACACCGGATACGGGAGCGGTCTTGTTGACGAAATAGGGGAAGGCCATCTCGATATAGCCGGATTTCGCTTCCAGCTTGTCCGTCATCTCGCGCAGGATGCTCTCAAACGATTCGACCGATATCTCGCGTCCGTGCTGATTCAATATCTGCACGAAGCGCGACATGTGCGTGCCTTTGAAATTGTGCGGCAGGTGCACATACATATTGAAGGTGGCGACAGTGTGCTGCACGCCCACGCTCTTGTCTTTGACGACGACAGGATGGCGGATGCTCTTGATGCCGACCTTGTTGATCGCCAGTTGGCGCGTGTCGGCACTGTTTTGTACGTCTGGAATAGCTTCGATCGAGTTCATTTATTACTTCCTGAATAGAGTGTCGGGCGGATTATAGCCAATGTCCCACCAATTCACTCAAGCTATTTTCTGGTCGAGGCGGCCTGGATGGAACGCACCAGACCTGCCGCATCGAGACCGCAATCGGCCAACAACCGCTTGTGCTCGCCCTGCTCGATGAAGCGGTCGGGCAAACCGAGATGCAACAACGGAACCGCCACGCCATGCTGTGCCAGACATTCCGCGACCGCGCTACCCGCGCCGCCTTGAACGGTGTTCTCTTCCACTGTCACCAGTAGTGTGTACTCGCGTGCCAGTTGCAACACCAGTTCTTCATCCAGCGGTTTGACAAAGCGCATGTTGGCGACCGTCGCGTCCAACTTCTTGCCCGCTTCCAACGCCGGTTCCAGCATGGATCCGAAGGCCAGGATGGCGATCTGCTTACCGGTGCGGCGTACTTCACCTTTACCGACGGCGATCGTTTGCAGGTCTTTCTGCGTGGCGATACCCGGCCCTGTGCCGCGCGGGTAACGCACCGCCGTCGGCGAATTCAGGTGATAGGCGGTACTCAACATCAATCGGCACTCGTTCTCATCGCTCGGCGTCATCACCGTCATGTTGGGGATGCAGCGCAGAAAGGACAGATCGAAACTACCCGCGTGCGTCGCACCATCCGCGCCGACCAAACCACCGCGGTCGATAGCCAGCATCACCGGCAGATTCTGGATGGCGACATCATGTATGAGCTGGTCGTAGGCACGCTGCAGGAAGGTGGAATAGATGGCCACCACCGGCTTGTAACCTTCGCATGCCATGCCCGCCGCGAAGGTGAGCGCATGCTGCTCGGCGATGCCCACATCGAAATAGCGTTGCGGGAACTTCTCGGCGAACTCGGGCATACCGGAGCCCTCGCACATCGCGGGCGTAATGCCGACCAGCTTCTCATCGGCGGCAGCCATGTCACACAACCAGTTACCGAACACCTGTGTATAGCTTTGCTGGGGGCTTGGCTTGGGGACGATGCCGCTGGTGCGATCGAACTTGGACACGCCGTGATAGAGCAGGCAATCTTCTTCCGCCTTGTCGTAGCCCTTGCCTTTCTGCGTGACGATGTGCAGGAACTGCGGGCCTTCCAGCTTGCGGACATTGCTCAGCGTATCCAGCAGCACGTTGATGTCGTGTCCATCAATGGGGCCGATGTAGTTGAAGCCGAACTCCTCGAACATAGTGCCGGGGATAACCATGCCTTTGAGGTGCTCCTCGGTGCGCTTGGCGAACTCCAGCATCGGCGGCATGCCCTTCAGCACCTTCTCGCTACCACGGCGCATGGCCGCGTAGAAACGCCCCGACATCAGCTTCGCCAGGTAATTGTTCAGTGCGCCGACCGGACGCGAGATGGACATGTCGTTGTCGTTGAGGATGACGAGCACGTTCGCGTCCATCGCGCCCGCGTTGTTCAAGGCCTCGAACGCCATGCCGCCGGTCATCGCACCGTCGCCGATGATGGCGACCGCACGCTCGTCCGAACCGCGCAGTTTGGCAGCGGCGGCCATGCCGAGCGCCGCCGAAATGGAAGTGCTGGAATGCCCCGTGCCGAAGGTATCGTAAGGACTCTCTTCGCGTTTGGGGAAGCCGGCGATACCGCCCTTCATGCGCAGATTGCTCATCGCCGCACGACGCCCCGTCAGTATCTTGTGCACGTAGGTCTGGTGGCCCACATCCCACACCAGTTTGTCTTCAGGCGTGTTGTAGATGGTGTGCAGGGCAATGGTCAACTCCACCGTGCCAAGATTGGAGGACAGGTGGCCGCCTGTCTTGCTCACGGACTCGACGAGGAACTCGCGCAACTCGGCGGCCAGTTGCGGCAACTGTTCACGCTCCAGTTTGCGCAAATCGTCGGGAGAGTTGATGGTGTCGAGCAATGAGTACATCAGAACTTTCTTAACACGATGAAATCGGCCAATTCACGCAAGCGGCGCGCCGATTCGCCGAACTCGCCCAAGGATTCCAGCGCCTCGCTGTGCAAACGTTGCGCCATCGCTTTTGCATCTTGCAATCCCAACAAACTCACGTAAGTCGGTTTGTCGTTGTCTGCATCCTTACCCGCCGTCTTACCCAAGGTCGCAGTATCTGCTTCGCAATCCAGCACATCGTCCACCACTTGGAAAGCCAAACCGATGAGCTTGCCGAAGCGATCCAACTTGTCAATCTGCGCATCGTTCAATCCGTTACCGCAATGCGCACCCAACAGGATGGCCGCGCGTATCAGCGCGCCGGTCTTGTGGATGTGCATCTGCTCCAACTCGGGCAGCGTCAATTGCTTGCCCACACTGGCAAGGTCGATGGCCTGGCCGCCCGCCATACCGCGCGAACCGGAAGCGACAGCCAGCAATTTCACCATCTGCAACTGTTTGCTTGGATCGTCGCTCAGGCTTTGTTCGGACAGGAATTGGAAGGCCAGACTTTGCAGCGCATCCCCCACCAGCAGCGCAGTGGCCTCGTCATACTCGACATGGCAGGTCGGTTTGCCGCGGCGCAACACGTCGTCATCCATGCAGGGCATGTCGTCGTGCACCAAAGAATAGGCGTGGATGAGTTCGACAGCGGCAGCAGCGTAGTTCACGCGAGCCACATCCGCGCCGGCCAGTTCACCTGCGGCAAAAGCCAACAGTGGGCGCACTCGCTTGCCACCGTCCAACACGCTGTAGCGCATCGCGGCATGCAAGCGTTGCGGCGCGACATCTGCTGAGGGCAGTAGGTTGCGCAATACATCTTCGAATCGGGATTGCTGGTCGGCGACCCAGCTAGAGAATGCTTTCGCCATCACGCTTCGTTACCTGCGGAAAAATCTTTCAGCACGCCGTCTTCCAGCACGCGCACCTGTTGTTGCGCATCGTCCAGCTTGCCGCGGCAGAAGGACAACAACTCGGCACCGCGTTTATAGGCTGTCAGTGAATCTTCCAGAGACAGTTTGCCGCCTTCCATATCGGCGACGAGCTGATCCAGTTCGGCCATCGCCGATTCGAAACTCACTGTTTTTTGTGCTTTACCGGCCATGAAGGAAGCCCTGCTTGCGAAAGGCGGTC
>JARCRR010000138.1 GCA_029850565.1 Gallionella sp.
GTTTGCAGTGTATGCACTGGCGACTCAAGCAGTCGGCGCAACGGGTATTAGCGTGCCCGCGGCAAAGGATTTCGGCCACGACCTCGCCGCGATGTTGCAGGCTGCCAAAGAGAACAAAGTAAAGATGGTGTTCATCGCCAATCCTAATAATCCGACCGGCACATTCTTGAGTGCGGATGCGTTGCTGACGTTCATGCGTGGATTACCCGCCGATATCTTGGTGGTGCTGGACGAGGCATACAACGAATACCTGCCGGAAGACAAACGTTACGACAGCGTGAGCTGGTTGAAGGAATTTCCCAATCTCATCATCTCGCGCACCTTTTCAAAGGCGTATGGCTTGGCTGGTCTGCGTGTCGGTTATGCGCTGGCGCACGAACAGGTGACAGACATGATCAATCGTGTGCGTCAGCCGTTCAACGTGAACAGCGTGGCGCAGGCGGCAGCGGTGGCAGCCCTGCGCGATGTGTCCTTCGTCAAGAAGACTTTCGAGTTGAATCGACGCGGCATGACGCAGATCACCGACGGTCTGACCAAATTGGGTTTGGAGTACATCCCCTCGTACGGCAACTTCGTGGCGTTCCGCATCGGCGGCGCGACGGCGATGTACCGACGTTTACTCGAACTGGGTGTGATCGTGCGCCCCATAGCCAACTACGACATGCCAGACTGGCTGCGCGTCAGCATCGGTCTGGAAAGTGAGAATGCGAAATTTTTAACTGCGTTGACGCAGGCGATTGGAGAAAAGAAATGATCATCGTAATGGGTCCGGAAGTCACCGACGAACAAGTGGGGACAGTAGTAAAGAAACTTGAAGCAGCAGGTTTGAAAGCCAACGTCTCGCGCGGCATCGAACGCACGGTCATCGGTGCCATCGGCGACGAACGCAAATTGGAAGCGGATATGTTCACCTCGCTACCGGGCGTGGAATCGGCGATGCATATCGCCAAGCAATACAAGATCGTGTCGCGCGAAGCGCACAAGAAGAACACGGTCATCGACATCCGCGGTGTTCCTCTGGGCGGGAATCAGATCCAGATCATCGGCGGCCCTTGCTCGGTGGAGACGCAGGAGCAGATGGATCTGTCGGCCAAGTATGTGAAAGAGGCCGGATGCCGTCTGATGCGCGGTGGCGCGTTCAAGCCGCGTACCAGTCCCTATGCGTTCCAAGGGCACGGTGTGGAAGGATTGGACATGTTCCGCAAAGCGGCAGACAAGTTCAATCTGCCCATCGTCACTGAATTGATGGACGCGCGTCAGATCGATGCGTTCATGGAATATGACGTGGACGTGATTCAGATCGGCACACGCAATATGCAGAACTTTGATCTGCTCAAAGAAGTAGGTCGTATCAACAAACCAGTCATCCTCAAGCGTGGCATGTCCGCTACCATCAGCGAATGGCTGATGTCGGCGGAATACATCGCGGCGGGCGGTAACCACAACATCATCTTCTGCGAACGCGGCATCCGTACTTTCGAGACTGCGTACCGCAACGTGCTGGACGTGACTGCCATCCCAGTGCTGAAGAAAGAGACACACTTGCCAGTCATCGTCGATCCTTCCCACGCAGGTGGTAAGGCGTGGATGGTTCCGGCACTGTCGCAGGCTGCTATCGCTGCCGGTGCGGACGGCCTACTGATCGAGATGCATCCGAGCCCATGCGATGCATGGTGTGATGCAGACCAGGCGTTGACCCCTGACGAGTTGAAGAAGCTCATGGGCACGCTGGGTGTGATTGCGGGTGCTATCGGACGTACGTTGTAAGACATGCAGCCCGCCTTTCCAAAAGTCGTCATCTTTGGCGTCGGACTGATCGGCGGGTCTTTCTCGTTGGCGCTGCGCAAGGCGGGGGCGGTGACGGAAGTCGTCGGCTTCGGTCGCAGTGCAGCGACGCTGAACGAAGCCAAACAGCTTGGCATCCTTGATCGCATCGGTAGCGATGTGGCGCGCGAAGTATGCGATGCAGATATCGTGCTGGTCGCCACGCCAGTGGCGCAAATGGCAGATATCTTCAAGCGTATCGCCCCGCATCTTGGTTCTAACACTTTGGTCACAGATGGTGGCAGTACCAAAGGTGATGTGGTGGTTGCGGCGCGTGCGAACCTCGGTAGCAAACTCTCACAGTTTATTCCCGCACACCCCATCGCGGGCGGCGAGAAGAGCGGCGCATCCGCTGCATTGGCTGATCTGTATCAAGGCAAGCGGGTCGTGCTTACGCCGTTGCAAGAGAACTCCAAAGATGCCGTGGCGCGTATTCGCAAGGCATGGGAGATATGTGGCGCCAATGTGAGCGAGTTGACCGCCGAGCAACATGACACCGTGTTCGCCGCAGTGAGCCATCTGCCACATCTGCTCTCGTTCGCTTTGGTGCATGACTTGGCCAAGCGCGACAACAAAGATCAGTTGCTGTCTTTTGCGGCTAGTGGCTTTCGCGATTTCACGCGTATCGCGGCCAGTTCGCCAGAGATGTGGCGTGACATCTGCATGGCGAATCGTGATGCCCTCATGGTCGAGCTACAACAATATGCCGACGAACTGTACGTCCTGCATCAAGCGCTTGAGCACAACGATGCGGCCAAGCTGGAAGAGATATTTAGTCTTGCGCGCGAAGTGCGCAGTGCTTGGGTGCAAAAATAATCCAATTGGTTCTTAGTATGTCTCAACACGAATTCCTTGAACTCCCTCCCTTGATGTCTGCGCACGGTACGGTGCGTCTGCCTGGCTCCAAGAGCATCTCTAATCGTGTGCTGTTGTTGGCTGCGCTGTCTGAAGGCACGACGGTCGTGCGCGATCTGCTGCACTCCGATGATACCGAGCGCATGCTGGATGCATTGCGTTTGCTGGGCGTGAGCGTGGAGTCGCTGGGCGATAACGCCTATCGCGTCACTGGCTGCGGCGGTGATTTTCCCAATAAAGATGCCAAACTGTTTCTCGGCAATGCGGGTACCGCCTTCCGTCCGTTGACGGCGGCGTTGGCTTTGTCGGGAGGTCGCTATGAGTTGTCCGGTGTGCCGCGCATGCATGAGCGTCCGATTGGTGATCTGGTGGCTGCTTTGCGTCAACTGGGGGCGGACATCAAATATCTTGGTAATGAAGGTTTCCCGCCGTTGCAGATTTCTCCTACTCAATTGGCTGGCGATACCGTGCAAGTTCGCGGGGATGTGTCCAGCCAATTTCTAACTGGCTTGCTGATGGCATTGCCGTTGTTGGGGCGCACAGTCGTTGTTGAAGTGATTGGCGATTTAATTTCCAAGCCCTATATCGAAATCACATTGGCGATGATGGCGCGTTTCGGCGTGAAGGTTGAAAGAAAAGATTGGCAAAGTTTCGTGGTGTTTGGTGGTCAGCGATACTTATCCACTAGCGAGATATATGTAGAGGGAGACGCTTCGTCTGCTTCCTATTTCCTTGCTGCAGGTGCTATTGGCGTTGGCCCTGTGCGCGTCGAAGGTGTTGGCAAGACCAGCGTTCAAGGCGACGTACGTTTTGCCGAGGCATTGGAAAAAATGGGCGCTGTCATCACCATGGGTGATAACTGGATGGAGGCGCGTGCGCCCCAATCAGGCAAGCTCAACGCTATTGACCTCGACTGCAATCACATCCCTGATGCTGCAATGACGCTGGCCGTGGCGGCATTGTTCGCTGACGGCACGACCACGCTGCGCAACATTGCCAGTTGGCGCGTGAAGGAGACCGACCGTATCGCGGCGATGGCGACCGAGTTGCGCAAGGTCGGTGCGACGGTGGAAGAAGGCGCGGACTACATCCGCATCACGCCACCCGTGCAGGTCAAACATGCCGCCATCGATACCTATGATGACCACCGCATGGCGATGTGTTTCTCGCTAGTGGCATTTGGCGATGCAGGTGTGCGTATCAATGATCCGAAGTGTGTAGCCAAGACTTTCCCGGAATACTTTGCTGAGTTTTCCAAGGTGACGCAGGCTGTTCCCGTGATCGCCATTGACGGCCCTTCCGCCTCTGGCAAGGGCACGGTTGCGCAACGTGTGGCAACAGCACTCGGCATGCGCTACCTAGATAGTGGCGCTTTGTACCGTTTATTAGGGCTGGCCGCACAGCGCAGAGGTGTGGTGTTAGAGGCTGAGGCCAAGCTGGCCGAGTTGGCC
>JARCRR010000139.1 GCA_029850565.1 Gallionella sp.
TCTTTGATGTAGTCGAACAACAGGTCAGGAGAGCGGTGCGCGGAGATGACGCGTGCATCGAATGCCACGCCAAAGTCTTTCAACTGCTGACCGGCTTGCTGCATGATCTCCCAGTCATTGCTGCTGCCCATCACAATAGAGACGAGTGGTTTTGACATCATTTCATCCTTCCAAAATCTAGACGTAAAAACGCCCCCGCGAACGGGGGCGTAATTTTAAACATCAAGCGCCTTTGTGATAACCGACCACGCGATCAACCTCGTTCTTGGAACCGAGGATGACCGGCACGCGTTGATGCAGACCTTGAGGCTTCAATTCCATGATGCGCTCGCGACCTGTGGAGCTTATGCCACCGGCTTGCTCGACGATGAAGGACATCGGATTGGCCTCGTACAACAAACGCAGCTTGCCTGCTTTGCTTGGATCCTTGGTGTCGAACGGATACATGAAGATGCCGCCGCGGGTCAGGATACGGTGTACTTCTGCAACCATGGAAGCGACCCAGCGCATGTTGAAGTTCTTCTCGCGGCCGCCGTCTTTACCCTTCATGCACTCGTCGATGTATTTCTGCACTGGCTTTTCCCAATAGCGCTGATTCGACATGTTGATGGCGAACTCTTGTGTGTCCACCGGGATCTGCATGTTCGGGTGCGTCAGGAAGAAATCGCCAACGTCACGATCCAATGTGAAGCCGTTCACGCCGTGGCCAGTTGTCAGCACCATCATGGTGTTTGGGCCGTACAGCGCATAACCGGCGCACACTTGCTTGGTTCCTGGTTGCATGAAGTCAGCAGCCTTTGGATCGGTCACGCCTTCCGGGCAACGCAAGATGGAGAAAATAGTACCGACGGAGATGTTCACGTCGATGTTGGAAGAACCATCCAATGGGTCGAAAGTGATCAGGTATTTGCCGCGCGGGTATTGCTTGGGGATCTCATACACGTCGTCCATCTCTTCGGAGGCCATACCTGCCAAGTGACCGCTCCACTCGTTGGCTTTGATGAACACTTCGTTGGTGATGATGTCGAGTTTCTTCTGTGTCTCGCCTTGCACGTTTTCGCTGCCTGCAGAACCCAGCACGCCGATGAGCGCGCCTTTGTTCACGTCGTGAGCGATTTGTTTACAAGCGGAAACGACATCGCTCAACAGACCGGTGAAGTCGCCGCTGGCATTTGGGATATGACGTTGTTCTTCGATGATGAATTGGATCAAGCTCTTGCTCATGCTGGTTTCTCCTCGTTGGTTTTTTGAATTCTGAATGCTAATTTTACTGCTTTTCCCGCTTACTCTCTATGGCTATATGCCTATTTGGTCAATGAAATGAATAGTTCAGGCAATCTCTCGGGTAATTGCGCCACGTTGTCCACGATGGTGTATTGCTTGCCGAAAATGTTCGACACATATTCGTCGGCTTTGGAATCTAGATTGATACAGTAGGTATAGATGCCTTCCCGATCCAACTCTTTCACCGCCTGCCTAGCATCCTGTATCAACAACTGTGGGTCGTGCACGTCGATATCCGCCGGCTCTCCGTCGGTCAAGATCAGCATCAGCTTCTTGTCCGCTTGTTGCGCTTTCAGATAGTGGCCTGCATGACGCATCGCCGCTCCCATACGGGTGGAATATCCTGCCTGCATCTCTGCCAGACGCGACTTCACCTCGTCGCCCCAGGGTTCTTTGAATCCCTTGAGGTGGTAGTAACGCACATCATGCCGGGTATTGGAATGGAAGCCGCTGATCGCGAACGAATCGCCGACCTGCTGTACCGACCAAGCCAGTAACGATACCGCCTCTTGACTGAGTTCGAGGATGGTCTGGTTGCTGCCGGCTGCTTTTTCGCTCAGTGATTGGGATAGATCAAGCAGCAAGGTGACGGCGAAACTACGGCCATCGGTGCGATGAGACATATTGATGCGCGGGTCGGGTGAAGCTCCGCTTTTGTAGTCGATCAGAGAGCGGATGGCCACATCCAAGTCGAGCTCTGAGCCTTCCTCCTGGTAACGGATGCGCACCTTGTCCTGCGGCTTGAGCATCTCCAGCATCGCTTTCAGACGTTTGGTCAGCTTGGCATGCTTGGCCAACAAGCTGTCGATCACAGCCGGATTGCCGCGTGGATGCAACACCTCATATACGCTCACCCAGTCGGGGCGATAGTTTTGTGCGTTGTAATCCCATTCGTCGTAATGCCGGGGCGGCAGTCCGCTCAATTCTTGTTCAGTGTTCCGGCGCTTGTCGAGGTGCTCGAACATCTCGTCTTCGTCGCTCTCTTCGATATAGATCCACAGATGCCGGTTATCGTCGCGGTAGTCCACTTCGGTATTGTCGAAATACATCTTGGCCGACAGATCACGTTGGCCGCGTGTCCGCGCGATGAACGTCAGCGCAACGGATGACATTGCCGCACTGGTGGACTCACCGCTAGCCATCAGTTCATGGAATCGTTTTACGGCTTCCCTGACATGCTCGTTCTGGTAGGTGTAGTTCGGATCGAGGATGGCACGCGATACCATGGCCAATCTGAGCCTGAATACCGAGATGCCTTGTTCTTCAAGCTGAAGGTCTTCTTCTTTGGGAATAGGATGTAGCGCAAGGAACAATCTGCGCAAGCCCGGATATTTCTGACAGGCCAGATAATCCACGCGGGAGTCTTCGAATACTTCGACGCTGGCGCGCTGAAAAGGGCTCCAGTTATCCACGATCATCTGTTGCGACCAACGACGATGTGCCGACATATGTGCAAGTGCTGCACGATAGCGGTCGATACCTGACACACCGTCGATGTCGTCATAGACATCGGGCAGGCGGATGCCGTCATCGGTGTAGTAGGGCATCGGCTTGCGCAAATCGTCGAAAGCGACCGAATACGGAATGAGGTAGTCGCTGTCGTTCCATAACGCGCGGATATAGGTATCCAGCTTGCGCTCGTTATCCACGAGCAATGTGCCATGCCGCTCGCGCTGCATCACCGCGATAGCATCGGCGGATTCCAGCCTGAAATATTCTTCCTGCCGTTCCGGATGATGGTTGTAGTACGTGATACCGTATTCGACCCAGTTTTGAAATCCCTGCAGTGATAGGACTCCCAGCAACTTGGGCGCCTGCTTGAGCAGTTCCGGCAAGCCGGGACTGGCAAAGGTCGTATGGTGTCCATGGATAGAACCCGAGGTACGATCCATCATGTCGCGGACCACCTCGATATACCGCTTGAACATCTTGTCGTTGTTCAGACGACGCGCGACAGCACCGCTGGTTTGCAGGAACGGTACGATCGCTTTGAAGTTGGTATGCGTGGACATGTACTCGGAGAACTCTCGCAGCTTGATCAGCGCATGCTCCCCGACCATGCTGGCCACGCCTGGCGCTTCTTCCAGATAGACCAGCAAGGGTTCCGCGCCACGTCCCATCTTGCCGATGATGCGCGCATTCTCGATGTAGGTCTCCAAGCCCGCTTTTGAGAGTAGCGTCTTGGCTTCCTTCAGACACTCATCAAAGACGACATTCACTTGAGAGAATCGGCAGCCGAGTTTCTCCCAGTACATTGCTGTCTCTTCGGATCTTTCCGTCACTGCTTCCGTCATCACTCAGGCCTTTGCTTATGCACCCGATCGATCACGCGAACGATGCATCGATCGCGTGATCGAGCGTATCGCGGATATCTGCGTCGTCGGTGATCGGTCGCACCATCGCCATGCGGCATGCGGCTTTGGCATCGACACCGTTCTTGATCAGCGTCGCCGCGTAAACCAGCAATCGTGTGGAGATACCTTCATCCAGTCCGTGCCCTTTCAGGTTGCGGGCGGCTTGGCCGATCTGCACCAACTTGCCGCAGATCGCCACGTCCAGACCGGTTTCCTTGGACAGGATGTCTGCTTCTAATTCCGCAGTCGGGTAGTCGAACTCGAAACCGGTGAAACGTTGCTTGGTCGATTGCTTCAAGTCTTTCATCAGGCTTTGGTAGCCGGGGTTGTAGGAGATCACCAACTGGAAATCGGGATGCGCTTCAATCAGCTCACCCTTCTTATCCAATGGCAAAGTACGACGGTGGTCGGTCAGCGGGTGGATGACCACGGTGGTGTCCTGACGCGCCTCGACGATCTCATCGAGGTAGCAGATCGCACCGATACGCGCTGCCGTGGTGAGCGGGCCATCCAACCAACGCGTACCGTTAGCATCCAGCAGGTAGCGCCCGACGAGGTCGCTTGCCGTCATATCTTCGTTACATGCCACGGTGATGAGCGGCTTGTTCAGCTTCCACGCCATGTATTCGACGAAGCGCGATTTACCGCAGCCCGTTGGGCCTTTCACCATCACTGGCAAGCGCGCTGCGTAAGCGGCTTCATACAGCATCACTTCATCGCCTTGCGCTTGGTAGAACGGTTCTTTACTGACGGTGTATTGGGTCTTGTTTGTCATTTTAGAAACTCCTGTCCCACGTGTGACCTCACACGCAAAACGGTATTAAATCTTGGAAAAAAACGCCCCCATCGTGTGGGGGCGCATTTTTTGTTGCTTCAATACAGCCGAACAACGCTTACTTGTGTACGCCCAACTTTTCGCGCCAGCCCGGGAACAGCTTGTCGCTGTCTTTCGGGAAGGACTCGAATGCACGTGCGAACTCTTTGTGCGACTTCGCGTATTCGATCGGGTCAGTACCAGTCTTCCAGCACTCGTAAGCCTGACCGAGGGAGATACCGCCAGCTGCCGGGCTGTCGATGTGGCCGAAAGCGCCGCCGCCGCAGGTGTTAATCACGTTGCCGTGGCCGAGATTCTTGAAGAAGCCTGGCAGACGCAGTGCGTTCATACCGCCGGAGATGATCGGTGTTGTTGCTTTCATGCCGTACCACTTCTGGTAGAAGTAAGGTCCTTGGCACTCATCACGCTCCAGCATGTATGCCAGTACGGTTTCCTTGCCGTGGCCTTCCATCTTGCCGTAGCCCATGGTACCGGTATGCATACCGGACGCACCCATCAGACGCACCAGCTTCATGTAGCACAATGGATCCATACCCATTGGTGACTTGTAGGAAGTGACGGCACCGTGGCCTGCGCGGTGGAAGTGCAAGAAAGTGTCTGGGAACTCGCGGCGTGCAGTGGTCACACCTGCTGGGCCGGTCACGAAGCCGTCAACGAGGAAGGCTACGTGGCTAGCAGAGTTGTATTTAGCGAACGTATTAAGAACGAAGTCACCGCGATGGATCATTTCTTTGTAGTAATCGGCGGTGATGTTGGCCGAGAACAGCTTAGCTTGACCCGTTGCCTGTTGCGCACGATCCATGGCTTCTGCCACCTTCGGCATGACCACTTCCATCGGGCAGAACGGTTGGTTAGCTTGTGGCTCATCATTCTTGATGAAATCGCCACCCAACCAGAAGTCGTAGCACGCCTTGGCAAATGGCTCTGGACGCAGACCCAACTTAGGCTTGATGATAGTGCCAGCGATATAACCGCCGTCAGTTTCTGAGCGACCCAACACCTTCCACAGGTTGGTAATATTTGCGGATGGACCGTCAAACTTCCTGACCATCATTTCTGGTACCAAAAAGTCCAGCATGCGCAAACCTTGATGGTCTCCCATGCCTTGGTTGTTACCCAAGATCAGCGACCACATGTGCGAAATGTTGTAAGTGCCGTCAGTCAGATTTGGATCGAACAACTCCACTGGATAAGCGACCTTGAACAAGCCGCCGCCCTTGACTGGGTCATCACCAAAGGCAGTCTCGTCAACTTCGTACACCAGCGCATCTACACCACGAGTGAAGTCGTCAGTGGTGGATACTTCAACGTTAGTACCGGTAGAAGATTCAGCTGCGACGTGAGCAGCTACTTCCAAGAAACCGTGGCCTTTAGCCGGAATAAGCTTGTACGCGACCAGCAAGTGCTTGCCGCCAGCGATCAAATCCGCTTCTTTCAGATTCAGATTTGCATAACGATTTGATTGATCCATTGTTTTCTCCTCTTGTCGTTGAAATATTCTTGCTACGGGTTGGACTTTACGGCCTTGCTACTATAAATAACAGTCAAATGTTTTTATAAGAACCATAAGCTCAGCTTATGGTTTAAAATCTCGTCACCATGCTGCCATTGAGTTTGCGACAACTTCAGGTCTTCGAAAGCGTCGCGCGCCACTTGAATCATTCGCGCGCCGCGGCCGAACTGTTCCTGTCACAACCCGCCGTCTCCATGCAGATCAAGCAGGCTGAACAGACTATCGGATTGCCATTGTTCGAGCAAGCAGGAAAGAAGATATTTCTGACCGAGGCCGGGCGCGAGATGTTGCACTATGCGCGCTCGGTAGTCTTGCTGATGCAGGAGATGGAGTCGGTGTTCGACGAGATGAAGGGTTTGCAACACGGCCACCTCAGCATCTCGGTGGTCAGCACAGCCAACTATTTCATGCCGCAACTGTTGGCGAAGTTCATCCAAGCGCATCCCAAGATCAAGGTCAGCCTGTCGGTAGCCAACCGTGATGCCGTCATCAAACACCTTGCCGAGAACGTCGCCGACCTCGCCATCATGGGGCAACCGCCGGAAGGCACGGATATGGCCGCCGACTCTTTCATGGAGAATCCTCTGGTGGTGATCGCCGCCCCGACACACGTATTGGCGACCGCCAAGAACATCCAGCCGCGCCAATTAGCGAACGAGACTTTCCTGTTGCGCGAACAAGGCTCGGGAACGCGCGGCGTGGTCGAACGTTTTTTTGCCAGCCACAAACTGCCCTTGCCCACTCACATGGCGATGGACACCAATGAGGCGATCAAACAATCCGTTCAGGCTGGGATGGGCTTAGGCATCATCTCCATCCACGGTATCGAACTGGAGTTGGAGACCAAGCGATTGGTCGTGCTGGATGTCGACCATTTCCCCATCGTGCGTCACTGGTACATCGTACACCGCAAAGATAAACGTGCGTCTGTAGCCGCCCAAGAATTCGCCCGCTTCCTGTCGGAAGAGTCACAGAACAGGACATCCGGCCTCACCGCAAACACGTCCAAGAAGCGTTCTCCGACTGCAAAAACGGCTAAATGATTGTCCAAACCGGGTCATACCTGTACATTAGAGACCTAAGCGACTTGGGCTGGAAACGAAATGAGCAAAGAAATCCTGCAATATCTGAAGACGCACGGCGAGCGGCTCGACTCTGAGATTGCCGAAGCCGTCGGCATCTCACTCGCCAGCGCACGCACGCAATTGGCCGAACTCGCCGCGAAAGGCGAGATCATGGCTTGCCATTCGATACGTTTCGAGAAGAACAAAAAGATCGAGGGCATCAAATGCCGTTTGGCTGGCTTTATCCCGCCTGCAGCGCCGGGTCGTAAATCCAAATCACAGTTGAAGTTGTCGTAGCAGTTGCAACCGAAGGCCCGCCCCGACTATCTGGCAGGATATCCACCCGCCCTGACAGCGCAAGTGCTTCAGGCGATCGAACAAGGTAAGTTCGGCACACTCCTCAAAGCAAAGTATCCGCTCCCTCATGATGTGCGCACCGACAAACCATTGTATGACTTCGTGTCAGCCATCAAGAATCAGTACCTGCGCAACACCAATCCCCTGAGTCGAATCGCATTCGACAGCAAGTTACATATCCTGAAGAACGCACTAGGTACCCACACCTCCGTCTCCCGC
Organism: Gallionella sp.; assembly: GCA_029850565.1. Taxonomy (GTDB): domain Bacteria; phylum Pseudomonadota; class Gammaproteobacteria; order Burkholderiales; family Gallionellaceae; genus Sideroxyarcus. The sequence continues at coordinate 7,627 of JARCRR010000139.1, forward strand.
ATGCAAGGCACCAAATTAAAGTCCAAATGTGAGATTCGCGTCGCATCTCTTTTCAAAGAGGGGCCTGAAGTTTTCTTACGCATGATCGTGGTGCACGAGCTCGCACACCTGAAAGAGCGGGAACACAACAAGGCTTTTTATCAG
>JARCRR010000140.1 GCA_029850565.1 Gallionella sp.
GGCCGGAATAGGCCACGCACAACGCACCGTGAATGAAATGTTCGATGACTGTATCCGCAGGAACGGCGGCGCGCACCTTGGCGATCTCCTGAATGGTGAGCTCGCGCGCCAACACTAGTTGCGAGAAACCGACATCGGCGAGGAAGCGCGCCTTCTCCGGGGTGCGGATGTCGCATTGGGTGGAGGCATGCAGGTCGATGGGCGGCAGGCCTAACTCCAGCAACCCCATGTCCTGCACGATGAGCGCATCCACGCCGGCGTCGTAACAGTCCCACGCCAACTTGCACGCAGCCTCCAGCTCGGCATCGTGCAGGATGGTGTTGAGCGTGACGAATATCTTGGCGCGGAAGCGGTGCGCGAAGTTCACCAGTTCAGCGATGTCTTCTATCGAGTTGCCCGCCTTGTCGCGTGCGCCAAAACTAGGGCCGCCGATGTACACCGCATCGGCGCCGTGCAGGATTGCTTCACGGCCGATGGCGGCAGTCTTGGCAGGGGCGAGGAGTTCGAGAATAGTCGACACGTTGATCAGATCAAGCCCATCGTCACCAGCGCGATGAATGCCGCGAACAACACGAAATGGCTGATGCCTTCGATTGCGTTGGTCTCGCCGTCATGCAGGTTGTTCATTACGGTAAGGAAGGTGAGCAGCAGCATGCCGGCCTGCACCGGGGTGAGTGCCATGATGATGCGCTCGCCATTGAACAAGGCGATGGCCTCGATTACGGGCAGCGTGAGCAGCACGGTGGCCAGCGATGCGCCGAGCGCGATGTTGACCGTGGTCTGCATACGGTTCTGTTGCGCCGCTTTGAGCGCGGTCAATATCTCTGGGCTGGCGGAAATGAGCGCGACCAACACTGCGGGAATGGCTTTGGGCAGGCTGCTGCCGGAGAGTCCGGCATCCAGCAACACCGACAAAATTTCCGACAGCAGACCGACCAGAACGATGGCGCCGATCATGATGCCGACGTGCAGCGCGTTCGGGCTGTGCGCCTCATCGTGCGCTTCTTCATCTGTCTCGCTGGAGTACTCGAAAAAGGTGCGATGTTCTACTGTTTGCAGGCGCAGGAATGCGGCGTACATCACCGCCATGATGCAGATGGAGAACACGGAATAGATATGCCACTGCGCATCCGGCACGAAGTCCGGGATGAACATGCCGATGCCGATGGCGACCAGTAGCATCGCGACGAAGGAATTGCCCGAGTCCACGTTGTACTTGGAACTGCCGTGTTTCAAACCGCCCACAATGGCGGCCAATCCCAGGATGCCGTTGATGTCGAACATCACGGCGGCGAACACGGTATCGCGCGCCAGCGTCGGATTTGGCTCTCCCATCAGCAACACGACCAGGATGACTACCTCGACCGATACGGCTGCAAGCGTCAATATCAGTGTGCCGTATGGCTCGCCAAAGCGCACGGCCAGCACTTCGGCGTGGTGCGCGATGCGGAACGCGATGCCGATGATGGCGACCAGGATCACGCCAAGCAGACCCCACAAAGCGACTCCACCGTGTTCGACCGCACCGTGTTCAAGTGCGAAACCAAGTCCCAGGACGAAGAGCGCGATGGCGATGGGGAATTCTGATCTTAGATACTTCATGTTGACTCCTTGATGCTAGTAAATATGTTCTTGGGTATTTCGCGTTTGCTCCCTCGCCCTATGGGAGAGGGTTGGGGTGAGGGAGTTTCTTGTACGTGACGAAATGATAATCCAAAACTTGAGGGGTCTCTTGCGAGCGGATATCGCGCGCGACTTCTTCCCAGGAACTCTTATCGAACTCTGGGAAGTGCGCATCGCCCTCCACATCTTGCCGTATCTCGGTGATGTAGAGCGTGTCGGCTAACGCCAACGATTGAGTGTAGATATCCGCTCCGCCGACGATGAAGGTCTCGGAATCGCCAGCACAAGCCTTGAGCGCATCCTGCAATGAATGGGTGACGATGCAGCCGTCTATCTTCAAGTTCTTGTCGCGCGTGACCACCACTGTGGTGCGCCCCGGCAAAGCTTTGCCGATGGAGTCGAAAGTCTTGCGTCCCATGATCATGTGATGTCCCATGGTCAGCGCCTTGAAATGCTTGAGGTCTTCAGGACAGCGCCAAGGCAGGGTGTTATTCACCCCGATGGTGCGGTTCTGCGCCATGGCGACGATGATGGATAGTTTCATGTGTCTTACCAATGCAGAGCGCGCATACGCGAACTCTTCTTTTGTTGATGGGATTGCATACGTGCCACGACGTGGTCCAGCACGTCGATGGCGTCGAGCACGAAGGGGCCTTTGTTGAGCATGATGCATTCGGCGCGCTCGGCCATCGCGGCATCGGTGACCTCGGCGCGCGAAGGCATGTTCTCCTTCACCAGACCTTCCAGCACCTGCGTGGCCCAGATCACCGGCACATGTGCCGATTCGCATAGCCACATGATCTCTTCCTGTGTCTCGGCGAGTTTCTCGTAGCCGATCTCCACGGCCAGATCGCCGCGCGCGATCATCACGCCGAAAGGATGGGCGCCCGCGCCGCACACGATGATCTCGGGCAGGTTCTTCAATCCTTTCTTTGTCTCTATCTTGGCGACGATGCCGAGCTTGCTTGCCTTGCGTTCGGCCAGTGCGGCGATCAACTGAGCCATGTCCTGGTCGGATT
>JARCRR010000141.1 GCA_029850565.1 Gallionella sp.
GTACCCCAACCCGCCGTGGCCAACGCCCCCGCATTGCAATGCGTCAACACTCGCGCCCCGTCTTTCAGCAAGGCCGCACCATGCGCCCCCATCGCTTTGTTGATACGAATGTCCTCGGCCAAAATCTCATGCGCCTCTGCCAGTAAACGCTGCGCGACCTGTTGCGGCGATTGCTCGACAACACTTTCCCAAACCTTGCGCATGCGCTGCAAGGCCCAGAACAGATTCACCGCAGTCGGGCGGCTGGCGGCCAGCACGGAAAAGCCGGTCTCCATGCCAGCCTTGAACTCATCCGCAGATTTCTCCTGCAAATGCAACGCCTCCAGCGCCACCCCGTAAGCTGCCGCCACACCGATAGCCGGCGCACCGCGCACCACCATACTGCGGATGCCCTCGGCCACAGAATGGGCCGTGTAGTAGCTCAGATATTCGAATGCAGCCGGCAGGATGCGCTGGTCTATCATCTCCAGCCGGTTGTTGAACCAGCGTAGGGTTTCGATATTCATCAATCCCCCTCAAACTCGCACAACGCAAACACCTTGTGCCCGCGCTTCTCCAGCCGCGCACGACCGCCGATGTCCGGCAGGTCAATCATGAAGGCGCACTCGATCACATGCCCCCCCATCTTCTCGATGAGAATGCAGGCGGCCTCGGCCGTACCGCCGGTGGCGATGAGGTCGTCCACCAGCAGCACCTTCTCGCCCTTCTCGATGGCATCGGTGTGGATCTCGATGCGGTCGGTGCCGTATTCGAGTTCGTAGTCGTGGCCTATGGTTTCGGCGGGCAGTTTGCCTTTTTTGCGGATAGGCACGAAGCCTTTGCCCAGCGCATAGGCCAGCGGTGCGCCAAGGATGAAGCCGCGCGATTCGATGCCGGCGATCTTGTCTATCTTCACGTCCTTGTAGCGGCGCACCAGCTCGTCGATGGTGGCGCGCAGGCCGATGGGATCCTTCAACACCGTGGTGATGTCGCGGAACATGATGCCTTGTTTGGGGTAATGGGGGACGGTGCGGACTCGGGATTTGATGGGCATATTTGCTTCCTGATTAATAATCCGTTCGTCCTGAGCTTGTCGAAGGATGAACGACGTGTGTTCAATGACCGTTCATGGTTCGACAAGCTCACCACGTACGTAGTCTTTATTTCCTAGCTGCGTTTCTTGTATTCGACGAACTTCTGCTTCACTTCATGCATCTGTTGCGCGGTGAGTATCTTGGGCTCACCCACCGAAAGCGTCCGCCAGTAGATTTCGCACAGGTATTCGACTTCATGCGCGACGGACAGCGCATCATTGAGGTCTTTGCCCAATGCGATCATGCCGTGGTTACCTAACAGACATGCTTTACGATTACGTAGCGCTTCGAGTGCAAGATCGGAAAGATTCTGTTCACCAAAGATGGTGTACGGCGTGCAGCGGATCGTGTCGCCGCCCGCGATGGCGATGTGGTAATGCACAGCAGGCACATCTTTACCCAGACAGGCGATGGTGGTGGCGAAGGTGGAATGCATGTGCAGTACTGCGCCGATCTCGGGACGAGCAACAAATATGTCGCGATGGAAGCGCCATTCGCTGGAAGGCTTGCCACCCTGTAGCACGTTACCCTCCAGATCCATGCGCACCATGCTGTCCGTGGACATCTCGGCCACTGGCAAGGCCGATGGCGTGATGAGCATGCCGTCACCCTGACGCACCGAGGCGTTGCCAGCCGTGCCGCGATTGAGACCGAGTTCGACCATGCGGCGTGAGGTTTGCAGCAGGGCTGCGCGTAATTGTTGTTCGTTCATGGTCATCTCCACCCTCTCCCCCAGCCCTCTCTCCCACTTGCGGGAGAGAGGGCCGCAAGGCCGGGAGAGGGGATTGGTTTATTTAAGCATGCGTCCGGCAACAGCTTGCAGCTTCTCTTTCATTTCCGTATCGCGCGCTTCCGGTGCGGTGATGAGCGCATATTGCAAGGCGCTGCGGCAACCACAGTCACATGCCTTGGCATCGTTGCCGACGTGCGGCACTAGGTGTTTCACCAGTGTCTTGGCCTTGTCCGCGTTCGCCAGCAGCACCTTGATGATCTGATCCACGGTTACGTCGTCGTGGTTCGGATGCCAGCAGTCGTAGTCGGTGACCATCGCCACCGTGGCGTAGCAGAGCTCGGCTTCGCGCGCGAGCTTGGCTTCGGGCATATTGGTCATGCCGATCACATCGCAGCCCCATTGGCGATATAACTCTGATTCGGCAAGACTGCTGAACTGCGGGCCTTCCATCACCAGATAGGTACCGCCGCGCATGGCGGCGATGCCCGCCTCCCAGGCTGCCGCTTCGATGTGGTCGCCCAGCCGTTTGCACACCGGATGCGCCATCGAGACATGCGCCACCAGGCCGCTGCCGAAGAAAGTTTTTTCTCTTGCGAAGGTGCGGTCGATGAACTGGTCGACGATGACAAAGGTGCCGGGTGGCAGGTGTTCGCGCAGGGAGCCGACGGCGCTGACCGAGATGACATCGCTCACGCCGACGCGCTTGAGCACGTCGATGTTGGCGCGGAAGTTGATCTCGGACGGCGGGATCTTGTGCCCTCTTCCATGTCTTGGCAGGAAGGCCAGCTTCACACCGTTGAGTTCACCGAACAGCAATTCGTCCGAAGGCGCGCCGAACGGCGACTCGACCTTCTCCCAGCGCTTGTTCTCCAGTCCGGCGATGTCATACACGCCGCTGCCCCCGATGATGCCGATGCTTGCCTGCCCCATGCTTTTCCCCGTCTCCGTAATGGGCGAGGATTGAAACAGGAAACCATGCCTAACTCAAGGTCAAAAGGCCGATGTGTGATTTTTCTCACAGACCCCTTCCTTGTCCCGAACTATGATGCGCTCCCGTTTAAACAAACACTCTAAGGAGCACACCATGAAAATCAACGTTGGCAGCACAGACCGCATCCTGCGCATCGTCGTCGGCCTCGTCCTCGTCGGCCTCGCCGCCACCGGCACTGTGGGCGTCTGGGGCTGGATCGGCATCGTGCCTTTGATCACCGGCGTGTTCAAGTTCTGCCCGGCTTACGCCATGTTCGGCATGAGCACCTGCCCGATGGAAAAGAAGTAAGTTTTTTCTATTCAATCACGCCCGACTTGTTCGGGCGTTTTTCATTCAGGAGACAACTATGCAAAAGAAAATCATCATCGCCACAGTATTCGCATTCAGCGCGTTATCTGCCTACGCTGACAACAATATCGATGCTCTCAAGGACGAGACACGCGCGGCGGCGATGCCTTTCATGAAGGCATTGGCCGAAGAGAACAAGAAGGCCGTGCAAGAAGGTGGGCCTGAGTCCGCAATCAAAGTCTGCAAAGACATCGCTCCCAAGATGGCGAGTGAGCTCTCCCGTCAAAAAGGATGGAAAGTGACCCGCGTCAGCATGAAAGTGCGCAACCCGATGTTGGGCACGACAGATGAGTGGGAACAAAAAGCCTTGAAGAAGATGGAAGAACGTCTGGCCAAGGGTGAGAAGCCTGAGTCACTGGAAGTGGCCGAAGTCATCAAGGGTAAGAATGGTAAGACCTTCCGCTACATGAAAGGCATCGTGCTACAACCCGGTTGTGTGACTTGCCACGGCAAGCCCGAGGAGATTCCCGAAGCCGTTAAAGCCAACCTTGCTGCAGAATATCCGCATGACCAAGCGACTGGCTATGCGCCAGGCCAATTGCGTGGTGGTTTGAGCATCCAACGTAAGCTGTAATCACGCGGCGAGGCACATAAGGCGGATGTGGCTGAGAAGGCCACATCCGCCTTTTTGTTGAAGAGTTTCCCGTTGAATTCTGGTAAATTCACACCACTATGACCCATACCGAACAACACGCAGAACTCCAGATCGTCGGCATGCGTTGCGCCTCTTGCTCCGCACGTCTGGAAAAGTCGTTGAATCAACTCCCCCAGGTCAATGCGGTGGTGAACCTTGCCACTGAAAAGGCCAGCGTCACCTTCGATCCCACGCTGACCAACATTGATGAACTCATCAAGGCAGTCTCCAATACCGGGTTCGATGCCCATGTGGCGCGCGACTTCGCTGCCGAGAAACAGGCACGCGCGGAGATATACCGCAAAGAGAAGATGGAGTTCCTGATCGCATTGGCTCTCATCATCCCGCTGTTGCTTGAGATGTTCCTGATGTTGTTCGACATCCACTTCAACATCCCGACGTGGATGCAATGGCTGTTGGCGACCCCCGTGCAGTTCTGGGCGGGCGCAAGGTTCTATCGGGGCGCATGGGGCAGCTTGAAACATGGCAGCGGTAACATGGACCTGCTGGTCGCCCTAGGAACCAGCGCCGCCTATTTCCTCAGCTTCGCCATCATGGTGTTCGACATCCATCAACCCGTGTATTTCGAAGCGGGTGCGACCCTGATCACCTTGGTGCTGCTTGGCAAATTGCTGGAGGCAGGCGCCAAACAGAAGGCAACGTCAGCACTCGAAGCATTGTTCCATCTGCAACCCAAGATCGCCCATGTGGAGCGCGATGGCGAAGTAATCAACGTTCCTGTTGGCCAGTTCCGTCCGGACGATATCTTCATCGTGCGTCCCGGCGAGAGCGTACCGGTAGATGGTGTGGTGTTGGAAGGTGCATCCAGCCTGAACGAGAGCATGTTGACTGGCGAGAGCCTACCGCAGGCGAAGGCAGTGAATGACAAGGTTTATGCCGCCACCGTGAACCAGCAAGGCATGCTCAAGTGTCGCGCCATCGCAGTCGGTAGTCGCACACAATTGGCAGCCGTGATCCGCTTGGTCGAACAAGCACAAGGTTCCAAAGCTGCCATCCAGCGCATGGCCGACAAGATATCTGCCATCTTCGTCCCTGTCGTTCTTCTGTTGGCCGCTGCGACCTTCATCTACTGGCTGAATGTCGAGGGCGACTTCTCGTATGCGCTCATCAATGCAGTGTCGGTGCTGGTCATCGCCTGCCCTTGCGCACTCGGCTTGGCGACACCCATCACCATCGTGGTCGCCAGCGGCTTGGCGGCGAACAATGGCATCTTGGTGAAAGATGCCTCTGCGCTGGAGCGTGCCCATAAGCTTTCCGTGTTGGTGTTGGACAAGACCGGAACGCTGACCGAAGGCAAACCGACTGTCGCCGAGATACGCCCAAGTGCCACCAGCGGCGTGGGCGAGTTGCTGCGCATCGCGGCAAGCCTGGGGCAACACTCCACCCATCCCTTGTCCGTCGCATTACAAGACTATGCACAGACCCAAGATGTGAAGCCGCGCGCCATCGAACACTTCAATGAGACGCCTGGAAAAGGACTGCAGGCGACTCTCGATGGAAAGAGCTATGTGATGGGCTCCCCCACCTTCGTAGCCGAACAAGGGGTGCAGTTGGATGAACCATCCATCTCGGTTTTGCAACAACAAGGCAGATCGGTCATCGCCTTGGCGCACGATCATGCCTTGCTCGGTTTGATCGCTTTCGCGGACCAACTGCGCCCGACCAGCATCGTCGCAGTGGCACGTCTACGCGAGATGGGGATACGCGTGGTCATGTTGAGCGGAGACAATCAGGCCACCGCACAGGCCATCGCGCATCAAGCCGGTATCGATGAATTCGTCGCCGAGGTTTTGCCGCAAGACAAAGCGCGTTATGTCGCCTCGTTCAAGGCTAATAAACAGATCGTCGGCATGGTGGGCGACGGCATCAACGATGCGCCCGCCTTGGCTGCCGCCGATGTCAGCTTTGCCATGAAGAGCGGTAGCGACATCGCCATCGAAGCAGCCGACATCACCTTGATGCGCAACGATCTTTCCAGCGTGGCAGATGCCATCGATCTGTCGCGCGTAACTTTGAGCAAGATCCGCCAGAACCTGTTCTTCGCTTTTGCCTACAATGTGCTGGGCATCCCATTGGCGGCGATGGGCTTGCTCAACCCGATCATCGCCGGTGGCGCGATGGCGATGAGTTCCCTGTCCGTGGTGAGCAATGCCTTGCTACTCAAACAATGGCGCCCCGGATATAGAAAGAATGAACCGAAACCATCAACCAAAGTCGAAGCACAGTCCGATATCGGCGAACAAACACAAGGAGTACGAACATGAACACAAAACTGATCCTCTCTCTTTCCGCAGTCTTATTGTTGGGCGCTTGCGCCACCGGCAAATCCGGCGATGTCTATACCCGCGACCAAGTGCGCCAAGTGCAGACCTATAAGGTCGGTGTGATCGAGCATGTCAATGTGGTTCGTATCGAGGGCACGCAGAGCCAAATCGGAACGACAGCGGGCACGATTGCCGGCGGCATCGCTGGCAGTAGCACCTCCAAGGGTAAAACCGGGGAAGTGGCTGCTGTTCTTGGTGCGGTAGTCGGAGGTATGGTGGGTGCTGCAGCCGAAGAAGCCTATACCCGAGAGGAGGGTTTGGAGATCGCCATCAAACTGGAAGACGGCAGCCATATCTCTGTCGTACAGGCAAAGTCTGTCAACGATGCTGAATTCAAGGTTGGCGACACGGTTCGTGTCATCGAGAGCGGCGGCGTGACCCGCGTCACGCACTGATTGTTTTTCCCCAAACAAAAAGCGGTGGTTATCCCACCGCTTTTTTATTTCCATCTTATTGTTCGGGGAACGCCGCCAGAATTGTTGTCCATAGCCTTTATCATCGACTACCTAGACGCGAATACATCGGATTCCTAGATCGAGCCGCGCAGAGCCGACTTGATCAAACACTTTGCGGTTGCTCATTTAGTAAAAAGGACATCATGGAGCGTAGCTTGGCTGGTCTGACCGGTTTGTGCAACAGATGATGTCCTTTAGCGAGGACATTCTGCAAAACCTCAGGCGAGGTATCACCACTGATGAGTATGAATACAGGTTTGTTGACACAGTGTGTATCGAGGTAATCGGCCAAATCCAAGCCATCACCATCAGGCAAGCGATAATCGCAAACGATAAGACCAAAATTTACATCATCAGAAATCTGCTTGGCCTCCGCCAGGCTCTCTGCCACTTCAGTTCGGCACCCCCAAGAAGCGAGAAGCCCCGCGGTTCCGTTCCGCACCAACTCATCATCATCGACGACGAGGACACTCAATCCGGAAAACTCATCGGAGACATGTCGAACTTCGGATTGAGTTGATTTCACGTCCGCCAATAGTTCATGCATATCTGGAACTCGATGAACATCGATAGCGAAAACGGAGCCGCGTTGAGGGGCAGATCTTAGCGTGATAGTGTGATTCATCAACTTTGCCAAGCGAGCTACGATGGCCAGCCCCAAACCCAATCCTTTACTACGATCACGCGCCTTGTTCACCAATTGCACGAATTCTTTAAATACGTTCTGTTGCTCCTCTACAGGTATTCCAGGACCGTTGTCTCTAATTTCGATACTGATGCAGTCACCGCGTTTACGGCAGGCCACCATCACAGTTCCTTTTTGAGGAACATAACGGATTGCATTACTGATTAAGTTGACCAAGATGCGTTCCAACAATACCGGATCACTTAACACGGTCGCATGAATCAAGTGCACCTTGAATGTGATCGAACGTTTCGCCGCTATCGGCAAAAAGTCCTGTGCGAGAC
>JARCRR010000142.1 GCA_029850565.1 Gallionella sp.
TTTCAGACCGTGCCAGTCGCGGCGAATATGAAGACAAGGGCGGCCCGGCGATGCGCGACTGGTTCACGCGGGTGCTGAGCAGTCCGTGGCAAGCAGTGACGCGCGTGATTCCCGATGAGCAGGCGCTGATCGAAAAGACGCTCATCGAGTTGTGCGATATCGAGGGATGTTCGCTGGTGGTCACCACAGGCGGCACCGGCCCGGCCTTGCGCGATGTCACTCCGGAAGCGACCGAAGCGGTGTGCGAAAAGATGATGCCGGGATTCGGTGAGCTGATGCGCACTGCCTCGCTCAAGTTCGTGCCGACCGCGATCCTTTCGCGTCAGACCGCGGGCATACGCGGCAAGAGTCTCATCATCAATCTGCCGGGTAAACCCTCGGCCATCGACGACTGCCTGAATGCGGTGTTTCCCGCCGTACCTTATTGCATCGATCTCATCGACGGGGCGTATCTGGAATCCGATGCCACACAGTGCAAAGCATTCCGTCCGGCGCATGCAAAACCGAAAAGTTGAGCGCGTCAGTTGGCTTGGTATCATTGCAAATAAATTCTTGTTGGAGTTAGACATGCGTCATTTCAAATTGCGCGATTTTGGTCTTGCCGTGCTGGTGGTGTTCGGCGTGATGAGTGGGGCGGCGTGCGCGGCCGAGTTGCGCGTGGCGGTGGCATCCAATTTCTCGGCACCGCTGACGCGCATCGCTCAGTTGTTTGAAAAAGAAAGCGGCCACACGGTGCAACTGAATTCGGGCTCCAGCGGCAAGCTATATGCGCAGATCAAGAGCGGTGCGCCGTTCGATGTGTTTCTCGCCGCCGATGATGAGCTGCCGAAACGTCTGGTGCGCGAGGGTATGGCACAGGCTGGGTCACGTTTCGTTTATGCCACAGGCAGGCTGGTGCTGTGGAGCATGTCGGCAGACTTCGTTGACGCCAAAGGGGCGGTATTGAATCAGGGCAACTTCGGCAGGCTGGCGATCGCCGATCCCCGTCTTGCACCCTACGGTGTGGCGGCGCAGGAAACACTGACAAAACTATTCATGTGGAATGCGATACAGCGCAAGCTGGTGAAGGGCGAAAACATCACGCAGACCTATCAGTTCGTCGCGACGGAAAATGCGGAACTGGGATTCGTCGCGCTGTCACAGATCATGCTCAACGGAAAGATAAGCACGGGGTCGTGGTGGCTGGTTCCGGCTGAAATGCATCAACCGTTGCATCAAAGTGCGGTGTTGCTATCCGCTGCAACAGATAAAGCGGCTGCGCAGGCTTTCCTTGATTTTCTCAAACGCCCGCAAGCGCTGGCGATCATGCGTGGTTATGGCTACGAATTCCCACTCAAATAAGCGGCATGGTAGCCCCCGCTGACCTGCAAGCCATCTGGCTGACGCTCAAACTGGCGAGTGTCACCACCGTGCTCTTGTTGTGTATCGCAACCCCGTTGGCCTGGTGGCTGGCCACCAGCCACCGCTGGTACAAGGGGGTCGTCTCGGCATTCATAGCGTTGCCGCTGGTGTTGCCGCCCACGGTGTTGGGTTTCTATCTGCTGAGTGCTAGTGGCTGACTGCTTTGGCGATCAGTTTCTGCAATTCGCCCTGTTCATACATGGCCAGCATGATGTCGGAGCCGCCTATCAACTCTCCGCCGACGTACAACTGGGGAAAGGTGGGGAAGTCCGCATAGAAGGGCAGGTTGTCATAGACCTCTTGGTCTGAAAAGACATTCACTGCGACATATTTTTCTACGCCGCACGCCTTCAGCACTTGCGCCGCACGTCCGGAAAAGCCGCATTGGGGAAACTGGGGTGTGCCTTTCATGTACAGGACGACAGGGTTGCTGGTGACGGTCTGTTTAATCTTGTCTAATGCGTTCTGATTCATGCTGTTCTTCTCCAAATTTAAGATTGTTCAGGCTGATGCAGCCCATTGTGTCGGTGTGAGGGTCTTCATCGACAAGGCGTGGATCTTCTCCATCTTGTCGCCGAGTACCTGATACACCAGTTTGTGTTGTTGCAATAGGCTCTTGCCTTCGAAGGCTTGACTGACGATCAGCGCATCGAAATGGCGACCGTCGCCATCCACATGGATGTGTTCGCACTCAAGCCCTAGGAGGATGAATTCCTTAACGTTGTCGGGTGTCACTTTCATTGTGTTCCTTGATTCAGTTTCGGAGCATCGCTCCGTGTTTTTGTTCTAAAAGACTTAGACGCAACCAGTCGGTTTGGGCATGCCGCCGTACTTGGTGATGGGCTTCATCGGGCCCGTCATCCATAGATCGAACAACTCTTTCTGATCTTCCTCGATGTGCTTGGCGAATTTGCGAATGGGCGGGACAGAGCCGAATTCCTCATAATATTCACGGGCTTTGGTGATGTGTTCCCACTTCTTGTCATTCAATTCGTAGCCATCAGCTGCGGCCATCGCACGGCCGATCTCGGGTGTCCAATCACTCATATCAACAAGGTAGCCGTCACCGTCACGATTAGGGATTTGCATGGTTGTTACCTTTCAGGTCAAAAGAAATTGCGCGGATTAAACATTAACCTAGTGATACAGTCAATTACTCCAAAGAGGGGGGGGCGTGCAGAAAGTGGTGCATCAGCAATCAGTACATTCAAGCGGTAACCCGCGCGATGGATGTTTCGGCTACTTTTATGTGAAAGAGCCAGGCGATAGGCTGACAATTGAAACCGATAAGGTTTTGGGTGGTGGGGATTGAAAAAACATGGGCAGTTCGGAAAAACGAGTCCTTTTCCAGCAACCTGTCCCATTATTTAGATAGATACGGATTCATTCTAAGGTGAGGATAAGTTACAATGCCGTTGTCACACGCTCGGGGTCACAAAGATACCGTGACGTTTCGAGTGGAATATAAATAAGTTGTTATTTTCAACTGGTTTTGCTCGGGTGGCGGGGTATGCCGTCCACTCCGCCAATTTAAAGGTGAACGCAAGTTCGCCTTTTTTCATATGGGATGCCCGTTGTGGCATCCGTTCTTTTAGGTAGGGCTACTATGTTTGATTTCGTGCATGAAAGAAAGCGTTTGGTGCAGATCGTACTGGCGCTCATCGTTTTGCCTTTTGCGCTGTGGGGCGTGGACTCATATCGGAATTCAGGTGACGTCGTTTCTCTGGCGAAAGTGAACGGAGAGAAGATCGGTCAGCAGGAATTCGATAATGCGATGGAGCAGCAACGCCAGAGAATCCGCGAGATGGCAGGGTCTAATTTTGATCCGGCGATATTCGATAAGCCTGAGATCAAGCATTCGGTTCTTGAAGGATTGGTCACGCAGCGCCTGATGCTCTTGGGTGCGCGTGAGGCAGGTCTGGTCGTCAGCGATGAGCAGATGGCGCAGATCATCGCGACAGTGGGTGCTTTCCAGAAAGACGGCAAGTTCGACAAACAGCAATATGAAGCAGCACTACGCACGCAGGGCATGACGCCGGCGATGTTCGAATATCGGGTACGTCAAGATCTGACGACTCGCCAATTGACCGATGCGTTCACGCAGAATGGTTATGCTGCCGATGCTGTCGCGTCCAACTTGATTCGCCTGAACGAACAGCAGCGAGTCGTATCGTTGGCCAAGTTGGATTTGGCTGCATTTGCGAAACAAGCACAAGTGAATGATGCTGCAGTGAAGTCCTACTTCGAGCAAAACCCGCAGGATTTTCAAATTCCAGAGCGAGCCAAGATCGAGTACGTGACCTTGTCTATCGACGCTTTGATGGAACAGGTTGTCGCTAAGGACAGTGAGATCAAAGCTTACTATGAAGAGCATTTGAGCGAGTTCGGCACACAAGAACAACGCCAAGCTGCGCATATCTTGATCGCCTTGTCGAAGCAAGCGAGTGATGCAGAAAAGACAGAAGCCAAAAACAAGGCTGAGCAGGTGCTCAAGCAAGTCAAGCAGTCTCCGGCGAAGTTCGCCGAGTTGGCCAAACAATATTCGCAAGACCCCGGTTCGGCAGTCAATGGTGGGGACTTGGGTATGTTCGGTCGCGGTGCCATGGTCAAGCCGTTCGAGGAGTCGGTGTTCTCTTTGAAAGTGGGCGAGATAAGCGGCTTGGTACAGTCTGACTTCGGATATCACATCATCAAACTGGTCGCGATCAAAGCACCCAAGGTGCAGTCATTGAGCGAGGTCAAAGCGCTCATCACACAGCGAGTGAAGCTTCAGCAAGCCAGTGATCGGTTCGCGGAATTGGCCGAGAAGTTCAGCAATACGGTCTATGAGCAGAGCGACAGTCTTAAGCCTGCGGCCGAATTGGTCAAAGCGCCCGTGCAAGGCGGTGTATGGTTGAGCAAGGATAGGCAGTCTTCGGCAGCTTGGAATGAGAAGATCGTACAAGCCGTATTTTCTGACGATGTGCTGAAGAACAAGCGCAATACTTCCGCTATCGAGATCGCGCCGAACACTTTGATGGCCGCACGGGTGAGCGAATATCAGGCTGCATCAGTGCGTCCTTTGGCTGAGGTGGCGGCATCGATCCGCAACAAGCTGCAACAGCAGCAGGCAAAGCAGGCGCTTATCGAGCAGGGTAAGAAGATGTTGGAGCAGTTGCAGAAGGGCGAGAAATCCAGCGCCACGTTCCAGGCAGCACAGACATTCACGCGCGCGCAACATGCCAATCTTGGCCAAGATGCGGCAAAGGCTTTGTTCCGTGCCGATGTAAGCAAACTGCCCGCTTACGTTGGTGTGGAAGATGCGCAACTGGGGTATGTGCTGGCCCGTATCGACGCCGTGAAAGAATCTGACGCGGCTGACGATATGAAGCGTAATCGTTACGCACAACAGATCCGCCAGATCACAGGCGAGGAGATGTTAGCGGCCTATCTGGCTGATGCCAAGAAGAACGCTGACATCACCATGAAAGACTTTGCGGCGTCTGAAAAGAAATAATCATCCCCGTGTAATGATGAACGCCGCTCTTGTAGCGGCGTTTTGTTTTGTGGCCTCCCCTCCATGCTTCTATGTCAGTGAATCGGTAAGGCTTTGTGCTGATGTGGTAGAGCCTCAGCGAGGTGCAATCGTATATAATCCGAGGCTGTTTATCTGGCGTTAGGCGCGGCATTTCCCTATGCAACAAGCATTCAAATTAGAAGTGGTCGATCTTGCATGCGAGCGGGGTGACCTGCGCTTGTTCAGCGGATTGAGCTTTGAGTTGGCGGCGGGCGAGTTGATGCAGGTGCAGGGTGAGAACGGTAGCGGTAAGACCACGCTGTTGCGCACACTGTGCGGTTTCGTGCAGCCAATCGAAGGCAAGGTGTTGTGGAGTGGTCAAGACATCGGCGAATGGGATGATAACTACCATGCACAGATGTGCTATCTCGGCCACCTGAATGCCATCAAGGATGAGTTGAGCGCGATCGAGAATCTACAGATGAGCGCAGGACTCGCTGGCTTTAGCGTGAGCGAGTCGGATGCGATTACGGTGTTGCGTCGCATGGGATTGCGTCGCAAGGAACATCTGCCCGTGCGTGTGTTGTCGCAAGGTCAGCGCCGACGTGTCGCGTTGAGCCGGTTACTCGTCGGGGACTCTAAATTGTGGATATTGGATGAACCCTTGACCGCACTCGATGTGGGGGCAGTCGGACTCATGCAGGAACTTATCGGAGAACACCTGTCGAACGGCGGCATGGTGATCTTCACGACGCATCAACCCTTGCAGGTGGCAGGGGTACAGACCAGGCAGTTGGCGCTCTCATGAACAAGTTATCTTTGTTCGGTTTGTTGGGATTGGTGATACGGCGCGATCTGTTGTTGGCGATGCGTCGCCGTGCGGATGTGCTGACCACGCTCATATTCTTCGTCATGGTGGTGAGTCTGTTCCCGTTGGGTGTCGGGCCGGAGCCGGATATGTTGCGCAAGATGGCCGCGGGGGTGTTGTGGGTGGCAGCGTTGTTGGCATCCATGTTGTCCTTGCCGCGTATGTTCTCGGCGGATTATCTGGATGGCACCTTGGAGCAGATGATGCTCGCGCCGCAATCGCTGACGATGATGGTGCTGGGCAAGATCATCGCGCACTGGATGTTGTCTGGGCTGCCGCTGGTGTTGATCGCGCCGGTGCTGGGATTGCAGTTCGACATGTCGGTGCAAGCGTTGTGGGTGTTGATGCTTGCGTTGCTGTTGGGAACACCGGTGTTGAGCATGATCGGCGCGATCGGTGCGGCGCTGACTTTGGGTTTGCGTGGCGGTGGTGTGTTGGTTTCGTTGTTGGTGTTGCCATTGTGTATCCCGGTGCTGATCTTTGGTGCGGGTGCGGTGGAAGCAGTGAATAGCGGCATGGATGCGATCTCCAACCTGTCTTTGTTGGGGGCGTTCCTGTTATTTGCCTTGGTGTTCACGCCATTCGTGGCGGCACAGGCCTTACGTATTTCGATGGAGTGATGAGATTGGCAATCAACTGGTTTAAATATTCTGCTCCTTCCACTTTCTACGGCTTGGCCGGAAAACTGATTCCGTTCTTTGCGTGGCCTGCGGCGATTCTGTTCGCTGTCGGTCTGTATATCGGTTTCTTCGTCGCACCTACGGATGCGGTGCAAAGCGAGGCATACCGCATCATGTTCATCCATGTGCCGGCATCCATCCTTTCCATGTTCATCTATCTCATCATGGCTGGCTACGCCGCATTGGGACTGATCTTCAAGACACGCCTGTCTTCCATGATGGCTTCGGCATTGGCACCTACGGGTGCGCTGTTTGCCTTCATCTCTTTGTGGACAGGTGCGCTGTGGGGCAAGCCGATGTGGGGGGCCTGGTGGGTGTGGGATGCACGCCTGACTTCTGAATTGATCCTGCTGTTCCTGTATCTTGGTTTCATCGCTTTGCAGGCATCTATCGAAGATCCGCGCCGTGCGGATCGCGCCAGTGCCTTGCTGGCTATCGTCGGCTCGGTGAACGTCCCCATCATCTATTACTCCGTGCAATGGTGGAATACTCTGCATCAAGGCTCGACCATCAAATTCAGCGGTACCAGCATGCACGTTGCCATGCAGCAGTCGATGTTCACCATCCTGGTCGCATGTTGGTTGTATGTCATCGCAATCTCCTTGGCGCGGGTGCGCAGCATCATCCTAGAGCGTGAGTCCAACACGCAGTGGGTCAAAGAACTAGCGGAGGCTAAATGATGAATTGGTCTGAATTCTTCGCCATGAATGGCTATGGTTTCTACGTGTGGGGTTCGTATGGTGTGGCGCTGCTCGTGTTTATCGTTGAGATATTGATGGTGAGACATCGCAGAGTATTGGCACTGCGCCAGTTGAGATTGTTGAATGAAAGTGGAGATGCGCAATGACACCCAGACAGAAGAGATTGACATGGATCGTGGCGGGTGTGGCGCTGGTCGCGGCCGCTGTGGGCTTGGTGCTGTTCGCGCTAAAGAACAACGTGAGTCTGTATTTCACGCCTACACAGGTCTACAA
>JARCRR010000143.1 GCA_029850565.1 Gallionella sp.
AGGCAATACACCCGGCAGGACTGGTGGCGAGGTAAGGCACGCCGCCCACGACATCCAGCAGCAGCGGAGTCAGGCTGTTTTGTTCAGGCAGGTCGTTCCGGTATTCGGATTTCCATGAAATCTTTTTGTTCGATTCCGGCAAGGTAAAGGTGATTGTCTGATCGAGCGGCGAACGGTTATGGCTATCCAACGTGGGATAGTCCCCAAGATTGAAGTAGCGTTCCACCACAATGACCTTTCCATCGTGCGACACCACTTCTTCTTTCCAACTCTTCGACTGGCCTAACAATCCCGCACAGGCGCTCATGCTTGCGCCGAGCATCAACAGCATTGCGAGCTTGGCGAGTCTCTTCATCATTCCGCTTTGCGTGCTCATGCTGCATCCCTCCAATTAAAAGGGTCAGCATGAGCGTTTGTTTCAATCAGGTGAGAGGTGGTCATGATTTCAGCGTGAGCGAAGAAATGTCCCGCACCCTATCCACCCTCAAACACTGCGTCAATCTGAAAAGCGGCCTATATATTCCTCATACCGTTTGACAACAGAACGCCCGTTCTTTACGATGCTCAGCACGTTCGTTCTGTTAAAGGTGTCGCCATGACCGATTCCAATCCCTCCAATACGCGGGATGCCGAGTATCTCGCCAAGCTGCAAGACTATTATGCCGATTGGAAGAGCATCCCTTCCTATGCCTCGTTGTGCGAGGTGTTCGGTATCGCTTCGAAGTCCTGGGTGAAGGCCATTCTGGATCGGCTGGGTGAGGCCGGATTCTTGGAACGCACACCTGACGGTATGTGGATACCGACCGGCAACTTTTTCGCACGCCCCTTGGCGGATGCCTCTGTCCCCGCCGGTATGCCGGTCACAGTGGCCGCAACACAAGGGGAGTATTACGTCATCGACGAGATGCTCATCGATAAGCCTTCGAAGACGACGTTGATACCGGTCAAGGGCGATTCGATGATGGGGGCGGGCATCCATGACGGGGATGTGGCGGTGGTGGAGAAGCGCAACTTGGCCAATGTCGGCGATATCGTGGTGGCTATCGTGGATGGCGAGTTCACCTTGAAGACACTGGATAAAGAGCGCGGTAAGTTCATCCTGCGCCCGGAGAATCCGGCCTATCCGGTGATACGTCCGCAAGGCACATTGGAGATTTTCGGGATACTGGTGGGGTTGGTGCGCAAGTACAAGTGATGCAATTCGTTCGTCGTTCCCGTCTGCGCGGGAACGACGGGGAATATGAGAATGTATTTTTCTACTTCTGGCACTGCGGACAATAGAAGCTAGAACGCTGTCCCTGCTTGATGTGTTTGATGGGCGTGCGACACTGTTTGCACGCTTCGTCTTTTCTGCCGTAGACAAAATAGTGTTGCTGGAAGTAGCCGCTCGATCCATCGCTGTGGATGAAATCTCGCAAGCTGCTGCCACCTTGTTTGATCGCCTCGCGCAGCACTTCCTTTATTGCCTGTACCAGTCGCTTGCAACGCGGGCGGCTTACTTTGTTGGCGGCGAGTTGCGGGCGGATGCCGGCACGGAACAGGGCTTCATTGGCGTAGATGTTGCCCACGCCGACCACCAACTGACTGTCCATGATGGCGAGCTTGATGGCCGCGTTGCGTTTGCGCGTGGCGTCATACAGATATTTGCTATCAAACTCCACGCTTAACGGCTCAGGGCCGAGATGCGCCAGCAGCACATGCTCTGCCACATCCCCCTCATGCCATAACACCGCACCGAAGCGACGCGGGTCGCGCAGGCGCATCAATTCACCATTGCCTAGAACGAGATCGAAGTGATCATGTTTCTCGGCGGATGTGCCATGCGGGAGGATGCGCAAACTGCCGCTCATGCCGAGGTGCAGGATGAGCGTGCCGTGATCGAATGCGACGAGGAGGTATTTGGCGCGGCGCTGCAAGCTGCGCACGGTGCGACCGCGCAACAGCTTGGGCAAGTCTTTGGGGATGGGCCAGCGCAGATTGGCGTTGCGGATGACGACGTCGCTGACGATCTGATCTTGCAGGTGCGGCGCGATGCCGCGCAGCGTGGTCTCAACCTCGGGAAGTTCGGGCATCTATCTTCTGCGCCACCACAACCATCCGCCCACGCCAACCAACAGCAAAGGCAAGACGGCCAGCAGGCCGAAACTCAGACTCACCAGTTGATTCTTGCTCAGGGTGAGCGTGCCGTCCTTCGCGGTGTGCGGGGCGAGCGTGATGAGGCGTTCTTCGCCCGCCAGCCAGTTCATCATGTTCACGCCGAGATCGAGGTTGCCGCCGTTGCCGGAGTAGGCGTTGGACAGGAACGCACCGCTGCCCACGACGACGATACGCTGTTCGCGCTCCGCCACGTTGCGTTGCAATGCGAGTGCGAGACTCACCGGCCCCGGGATGTCGCGTCTCTTATCGAAGCGCGGCGCACCTGTGGTGCTGACCCAGCCGTTGAGTGCACCCTCGACCAGGATGTGGCGCTCCCATGACGACTCATCTTCCGTCCCCAATGCCCGCGCGTAAGGGAACACGGTGATGAGGTCGAAGTTCTGCGTGATGGCATGCGGCGCGTAACCCGTACCCAAGATCCAATCGGCGGGCGCGTTCATCTGCTGTGCGGCAGGGTCGAGCACCACGCCGGGCGTGAGCACGAGGCCCATCTTCTCGGCGACTGGTTCGAGGCCGCGCAAGGGTTCGGCATCCAGCAACCACAACACGTTGCCGCCGCGTTCGATGTGGTGCAGCAACTTGGCGGTCTCGCCGGGGAACAACTGCGTCTGCGGCTGGGTGATGACCAACACGCCGATGTTGTCCGGCACATCCTGCGCGATGGTGAGGTTGAGCGGGGCGATGCGGTAGCCGTTCTGTTCCAAGCGGCGGCCGAACTCACCGAGATCGTGGTTGGCCGCGCCATCCAGCTTGCGTTCGCCGTGGCCGCTCAGGTACATCAACATCTGTTCTTTGCCGTGTGCCAGACGCAGCAGCGCGCTGGTCAGCGTCTGCTCGTTGAGCGTGGTGATGTGTTCTTTGCGCCCTGCGAATTCCACCACCATCTCGCCGTTGCCCTGGATGCCCGACTTGCGCGTGGCTTCCGGTTCTTTCACCGGATCGACGAAGGTGAGGCTGATGTCCGATTTGTAGCGTTGGTAGAGCGCGATGAATTCGCGCACCAGTTTGCGCACGTCGCCCAGCTTGGCATCCTGCTCGGTGACGTACACGGTGATGTTCAGCGGGCCGTCCAGTTGCTTCAATGCGTCGGCGCTGCCCGGCTCCAGACTGTTAAGCGCGTTCTGCGTGGCATCCCATTGGGCGGGGAAGCTTGCGGCGAGTTGATAGATGCCTGCGATGCCGGCGAAGAGCAAGACATAGAACAGCAGGTGACGCATGGCGGTCTTGGTCATCATGCACCTCCCCGTTCGCGGCAGATGCGCTGGATGGTGAGCAACAGGAAACCGACGATGAACAATATGAAGTAGGCAAGGTCGGCGCTGCTGATGAGGCCGACGTTCATGTTCTGGAAATGCACGTTGGGCGAAAGCATGCGTACTGCACCGCTACTCATCTCCAGCATCCACAGCCCGAACGAGGTCGCCAGCGCACCGAACGCGGCGACGATGGGCTGGCGCGTGAGCGAAGAGAAGTAGAGCCCGAGCGCGGCATAGCAGGTGGCGAGCAGCCACACGCCGAGGATGTTGCTTGCGATCAAGCCGAAGTCGGCATGAGTGCCCAGAGCCAAAGAACTCACCATCAGCGCACAGGCGGCGATGATGAGGGAGAGCATGGCCAGTAGGCCAAAGAACTTGCCCAGCACGATGTCGGTCGCCGAGATGGGCGCGGTGGTCAGCAATATCCAAGTCTGGTTGCGGCGCTCTTCTGCGATCAAGCGCATGGTGAACAGCGGTATCAGCATCATCAGCACGATAGCGAGCACGCTGGCGAGCGGGGCGGCGATGGAGATGGTGGCACCGGGTGCGCTGTCCAACTGTGCCAACTGTGCCTGCACTTGCAGGTAGTCGTCCATGCGCGCCAGAAAGAACCAGGCGAAGATGAATTGCAACAGGGCGAGCATCCACCAAGTCGAGGGCGCGACGAACAGGCTGTGCAGTTCTTTCTTGGCGAGTGTGCGGATCATGTCGTCGCTCCTTCCGCAGGCATGGCAGTGAGTCGGATGAAACTCGATTCGATATCACTATGGCGGCGCAACTCGTCGGTGGTGTCGTTGAAGATCACCTTGCCTTGTTGCAGTATCAGCGCACGGTCGCAGATGTTCTCCACCTCGTGCAGCATATGCGTGGAGAGGATCACGCTGCTGCTGTTGCCCAACTCGCGAATGAGGTCGCGGATATCGCGTATCTGCGTGGGGTCGAGGCCGACAGTCGGTTCGTCGAGGATGATGACCGCAGGCTGATGGATGATCGCCTGCGCGATGCCGACACGTTGCTGGTATCCCTTGGACAGCGTGCCGATGAGTTTTTGTCCGCAGTCGCCGAGTCCGCAACGCTGCTTGGCTAATGTTAGATATTCGGAGATCTGTGCCGGCAGGACGCGATGCAGTTTGGCAGCGAACGTCAGATAGTCGTCCACGCGCATATCGCGGTACAGCGGCGGGTGCTCCGGCAGGAAGCCAAGACAGGCTTTAGCCAGCCCGGGTTGTTTGGCCAGATCGAAGTCACACACTTCGACACGGCCGCTCGTGGGGAGTAACGCACCGGCCAACATCTGAAGTGTCGTGCTCTTGCCTGCACCGTTGTGTCCCAGCAGTCCAAGCACCTCTCCCCGGTGCAGTTCCAGCGATACGCCCGTCACGACGCTACGATTGCCGTGGAAGCGAGTCAGGTTGTGGGCGA
>JARCRR010000144.1 GCA_029850565.1 Gallionella sp.
GGAGCGCAAACTCAAACAGGGCAACAACATCGCCATCTCTGTGCTGTTACAGAAAGACGACGGTGCAAGGAAATTCTCTGTGCGCACGTCTGACATCTACTGGGATGCGCCTAACGATGACTTGTGGATGGCGGATGAATACGGCTATCCGAAAGATGTCGTGGAGACTGGCGCCGCGCTCGACACGATTCGATTATTGTTCCTGCTGAACACCCCCGACGATGCCGCTGCGCTGAACAAAGCGTTGGGCGATGTGCAGGCGATGTGTAAGCCGTAGGGCAGTGCTGGATGGCTTCGCAATCACTTCACCCATCGCCCGCAAGGGCGATGTTTATTTCTGAATCTAAGGGGAAGTTTCATCATGGAGTTGTCTGAACTTGGTTTGGATAGCGGGTTCGAAGAACAGGCAAGCAGGCTGTGTGCTCCAGGCCAGCGTGTGGCGCGGGTGACTGCGGTGGATCGCGGGCGCTACGTGGTGCGCGATGCCCGGGGCGAAGTGCCTGCCGAGTTGACGGGCAAGTTCCTTTACACCGCTGCATCCTCTGTTGATATGCCTTGTGTGGGCGATTGGGTGTGTGTGCAGTATCACGATGCGGAGTCGCATGCGAGCATCCATGATGTGGTGCCAAGGCGCTCATTCTTGCGGCGCAAGTCTCCCGGTAAGAACATCGATTTCCAAATGATCGCGGCGAACATCGATGTCGCGTTCATCGTGCAGTCGTGCCATTTCGATTTCAATGTGCGCAGGCTGGAACGCTATCTGGTGATGGTGAACGAGGGGCATATCGAGCCGGTGCTGTTGCTGACCAAGACGGATTTGGTGAGTGCGCAAGAGTTGGAGCACATGCTCGCCAATATCCGCGCGGCAGGCATCACCGCCAGGATCATCGCGCTCAGCAATCAGACGGGCGAGGGCGTGGATGAAGTGAGGTCGTTGGTGGTGCCGGGCAAGACTTATTGCCTGCTCGGCTCTTCGGGTATCGGCAAGACGACGCTGATCAATCGGCTACTCGGCAAGAACGAACTGGAGACACGCAGCGTGAGCGGCACGGGCGAGGGCAGGCACACCACCACGCGCCGCCACTTGGTCACGCTGGATAACGGCGGGCTGCTGATCGACATGCCGGGGATGCGCGAGCTGGGCATCTTGAGTGCAAGTGAAGGGCTGGACGATAGCTTTGCCGATATCAAAGCGCGTGCGAGCCGATGCCGTTTCGCCGATTGCAGCCACAACAACGAAGCGGGTTGTGCGATCCGCAAGGCCATCGAAGAGGGCGAGCTGAATCCGGAGCATTATCAAAGTTACCTGAAGCTCAAAGCCGAGTCCGATTTCAACGAGATGTCCTACGTGGATAAACGCAAGAAGGACAGAGCGTTCGGCAAGATGGTTCATTCGGTATTGAAGGGCAAGCGGTAGTGAGATAATCGACGCAAGGTGTTGGGGGCGAATCGTTTTGTGTGGGGCAAGCAATCGCATCGCGCGATAAATCGAAAGGAGCGTCATCATGGCTACAGGCACTATCCGTCTTCATCGCGTACTCCGCGCAAAACCGGAGCGTATCTACAAAGCCTTCCTGGACGCGGACGCCATGGCAAAGTGGCTTCCGCCTTACGGTTTCACCTGCAAAGTGCACCACATGGATGCCAAGGTCGGCGGCACTTTCAGGATGTCGTTCACCAATTTCACCACAGGCAACGGCCACTCGTTCGGTGGCGAGTATCTTGAGCTCGTCCCCTCCAAAACGATCTGCTATACGGACAAGTTCGATGATCCGAACCTGCCCGGTTCTATGAAGACGACAGTGACGTTGACGCCGGTGTTGTGCGGCACCGAGATCGCCATCGTGCAAGAAGGCGTGCCCGAAGTAATCCCCGTCGAGATGTGCTATCTCGGCTGGCAAGAGTCGCTCGAACAGCTCGCGAAACTCGTCGAGCCGGAGATTCCGGATTGATGGTGTCAAGTCATCCAGGTAGTCAGATGCATCACCCTGCCGAGTTAAGACAAGCCGCGCTGCACTGGCTGGTTGAATGCGATGCCGTACACAAGGCAATAGGTGTGCGCCGCTTGGCACAGGCGTGGGCGGCGGGTGAGTTGGCATTGGATGCCGCTGCGATATTGAGTGAGTTGCAAGGCATCCCCGGTCATCCTGCCAAGCCGGAGTTGGTTTCTCCGCTCACGGTGAAACGCCGTGCGATGAATACGCCGGAAGGTCGCGCCGCGATGGTCCATGCGCTGGTGCATATCGAATTCAATGCCATCAATCTGGCGCTGGATGCGCTGTGGCGTTTCCCCAACCTACCGCGTGACTACTACACCGATTGGTTGCGCGTGGCGGATGAGGAGGCCTTGCATTTCACGCTGCTGGCAGATCATTTGCACATGCAGGGTTATGCCTACGGGGATTTCACCGGGCATAACGGGTTGTGGGATATGGCGGTGCGCACGCAGCATGATGTGCTGGAACGCATGGCGCTGTTGCCGCGCACGATGGAGGCGCGCGGGCTGGATGTGACGCCGGGTACGAAGGCGAAGCTGGTGCAGGCAGGCGATCACGCCATCGCGCCCATCTTGGATATCGTGATGCGCGATGAGATCGGTCATGTGTCCATCGGCAACCGTTGGTTCAACTATCTGTGTGAACAGCGCGGTCTGACGCCATCCTCCACTTATGCCGAGTTGGTTGCCGAACATAACGCCATACCGCGACGCGGTCCGTTCAATCTGGAAGCGCGCCGTGCGGCGGGGTTCAGTGAAGAGGAATTGCAGGCATTAGCTTCGCATTAATTCTCTGTTGCCGTCCGCTTGCGAGCGGGAGCAGGCATCTGCTTGTGTGTGTTGGCTGTCATGCAACTCGTGGGGACGGTGGCTCAATCATCAACGTTCTTGCTATCGAACGTGGATTCATCTTCATCATCACCTTCTTCTTCATCATCGTGTCGAATCACAGTGGGTGTCACGAGGATGCTCTCGCCCTTGCGCACGCCGTAATGTTTTTTCAGTAGCCGGGCGATCAGATTCGCATTGACCTGATCGGGAACCAGCGCCAAGGTCATGTTATCGGACTCGGTATGCAGGCTAATGCGAAAGAAGTGGGCGGGTATCCTGATATAAGTGCGATGCATAGTGATCCTTGTTGGGCCTGGTTGTTGTTTTAGACCTCTGAAACCGCCCCGCCGTCGCAGCTCAATGGATGGGCGTTCTGCAGACTTGGATATAACGCTACCGACACATTCTCTATTTGTAAATACAATTAAACATCTACGCTTTTCTCAGCAGGTGGAAACCTCGGGGGTTGACCACGGTTTACCCTTCAAATCGCTTCTTCCTTTGCCATCTCCAGCTCCAGCCAGGCTTCTTCCAATTCGGCCACCTTCGCTTGCAGGCGCGCGTGGTCTGCGTTCAGCTTCTCGACCTTTGCTCGGTCTGGATTCGTGTAGGTCTCGGGATCGGCAAGCTGTTCGTTGACCGCGGCGAGCTCGGTCTGTGCTTTGTTCAACTCGGTCTCGAGTTTGTTCTGTTTCGACTGCAGCGCTTTGCGGTTGGGCTTGGGCGCGTTCGGCACCTTGGGTTTCACTTGCGTCTGCGCCACGGTCTCGCGCGGACGGCGCGTCTCGATCCAAGTCTTGTAGTCTTCCAGATCACCATCGAACAACTTGGCTTCACCATCCGCGACCAGCCATAGTTCGTCGGCCACGGCGCGGATGAGGCTGCGGTCGTGCGACACCAGCACCACGGCGCCGGTGTATTCCTCCAGCGCGATGGTGAGCGCGTCGCGCATGTCGAGGTCGAGGTGGTTGGTGGGTTCGTCGAGCAGCAGCAGGTGCGGCTTCTGCCAGGCCAGCAGGGCGAGTGCGAGGCGGCTCTTCTCGCCGCCGGAGAAGCTGGCGACCGGGCGGTCTTCGCTGTCTCCGGCCAGACCGAAGCGGCCGAGGAAGCTGCGCAGCGCCAGCGTGGTCTCCTTGGGCGCGATGCGCTCCATGTGTTGCAAGGGCGTGGCGGCACTGTCGAGATTCTCCAACTGGTGCTGGGCAAAATAGCCGATGCGGATGTCGGGCGTGAATTCGAGCTTTCCTTGCGTGGGCTGCAGTTCGCCCACCAGCAGTTTGATCAGTGTGGATTTGCCCGCACCGTTGGGGCCGAGCAGGGCGATGCGCGCGCCGGCGCGCAGCACCAGTTCGATATTGTTGAACAGCGTCTTGTCGCCGTAGGCGAAGCCCATCTTTTCCGCGCGCAGCAACAGGTCCGGGCTGCGCTCCGGCGCTTCGATCTCCAAATCGAAATGGCCGTCGGTGATGTGTACGGCAGCGATGCGTTCGATACGCTCCAGTGCCTTGATGCGGCTCTGCGCCTGCTTGGCCTTGGTGGCCTGGGCGCGGAAGCGGCGCACGAAGTCTTCCATGTGCGCGATCTTTTCCTGCTGGCGCTCGAAGGCCTGGTTCTGCTGCGCGATGCGTTCGGCGCGGGCGCGCTCGAAATCGTCGTAATCGCCGGTGTAGGTGTCGATGGTGCAGTCGTGCACATGCGCAATACAGTTGACGCAGGCGTTGAGAAATTCGCGGTCGTGCGAAACGAGCAGGATGCTGCCGGGGTAGCGCGCTAGATATTGTTCCAGCCAGAGGATGGCTTCGAGGTCGAGGTGGTTGGTGGGTTCGTCCAGCAGCAGCAGGTCGGCGCGGTGCATCAGCGCGCGTGCCAGATTCAATCGCATGCGCCAGCCGCCGGAGAAACTGGCGACAGTGCGTTTCAAGGTGTCGTTGGCGAATCCCAATCCGTTGAGCAACTGCGCTGCACGTGCGGGCGCGCCATAGCCGTCGATGGCTTCGTAGCGATGTTGCGCGTCGAACCATGCGGCATCGTGGTTCTCTTTCGCGAGGGTCTTTTCCAGCAGACGCAGCTCGGCGTCACCGTCGAGCACGAATTCCAACGCGGGCATATCCGAGTTGGCGATCTCCTGTTCGACGAAAGCGATGGTCTTGCCCGCTTGCAACGAGACATCGCCGCCGTCCGGTTTGATCTCGCCGCGTATCAAGCGGAACAGCGTGGATTTGCCACAGCCGTTCTTGCCGACGAGCCCGATGCGCTGGTCGGCGAAGGCCTGTAGATTCACGTTCTGGAGTAGCGGGGTGCCGCCTTGCAGGTAGGTCAGATTCTGGATATTGAGCATGGGCGCGATGATAACAGAGGGGGCGTCACTCTGACCTTCACGGGCGTGCACGAAGAGCGGTGTTTGAAGGCGATGATGTATGGGGTGACGCTGGGCTAGAATCCGCGTCGAATCCGGATATTTTTTGCAACCTCACTCAGGCGATCCACGACGAACTCCACAATGGAAACCACCCAGAATCTAGAACACTTGCAGCCGCGCAGCGTCTGGTCTCACTTCGCCGCGCTGTGTGCGATACCGCGTCCTTCGCTGCACGAGGCAGCGCTCAAGCAGCATCTCATCGCATGGGCGCAGGCGCGCGGCATCGAACATGCCGTCGATGGTGTCGGTAATCTGATTTTGAAGAAGACTGCCAGCCCCGGCTGCGAATCTCTGCCCGGTGTGATCATGCAAGGCCACCTCGATATGGTGTGTCAGGCCAATGCGGGGACGCAGCATGATTTCGAACGCGACCCGATCCATGCGGTGGTGCGCGATGGCTGGGTAGTCGCGCAAGACACCACGCTGGGCGCGGACAACGGTATCGGTGTGGCGCTCGCGTTGGCCGCGCTGGAGGAGCCTGGCTTGGTGCATCCTGCGCTGGAGGTGTTGCTTACGGTGAACGAGGAATCCGGCATGGACGGTGCGCGCGGCCTTGCGCCCGGCACCTTGCAGGGCAAGGTGCTCATCAATCTGGATACCGAGGAGTGGGGACATTTCTATCTGGGTTGTGCGGGTGGAGCGGATGTGGAGGTGCGCCATGATTGCGCGCAGGAGGAGTTGCCTCAGGATCATGTGGTGTTGCGCTTCGATGTGTCCGGGCTGCGCGGTGGACATTCCGGTATCGACATCCATCTCGGGCGCGGCAATGCCATCAAGCTGTTGGCGGAAGCGCTACGCGACTTGTCCGCGCATACCGATGTGCGTCTGATCGAGATGAGGGGCGGTTCGGCGCGCAATGCCATCCCGCGTGAGGCTTATGCGGTGTGTGCACTGCCTGCCGCCGCGGCATCGGGTATCGATGCGTGGGTGGAGCATCGGCTTGCAGCATGGCGCCAACGCTTCGCCGAGTCGGATGCGAAGGTGTCATTCGGCTACGAGTTGGACGAGATGCCTGTCGGTCGGGCTATCCAACAGGCGGAGCGCGACCGCGTCCTTACCTTCCTCGACGTTGCAGCGAACGGTGTGTCGCATATGAGCGATGCCTTTGCGGGGGTGACCGATACCTCCAGCAACTTGGGTGTGCTCGTACTGGCGCGGGGGGTGTTCAAGGCGACCTTCAAGGTGCGTTCTTTGCAGGATGCGCGCGCGGATGCGTTGGCCGATAAGCTGGTTTCCCATGCGGCGGTTTACGGTTTGCAGGCATGGAAAGACGGTGCCTATCCGGGCTGGACGCCCGACCCAGCATCGCCTTTGCTCGATCTGTGTCAGCGTGTGTATGCGCAGCAGTTCGGCCAGCCCGCATCGCTGCAGGTGATACACGCGGGATTGGAGTGCGGTCTGCTCGCCGCCAGCCATCCGCATCTGGAAATGATCTCTTTCGGGCCGGACATCCGTGGTGCGCATGCGCCGGGGGAGAAGGTGGAGATAGCGTCTGTCGCGCACTGCTGGACTTTGCTGAAGGCGGTGTTGCAGGCCTTGGCTCGACGCGCATGATCCGACTCGAGAAAACATTGCGCGCGTGGGGAACGCCGGAATTCGAGGGGGTGTTCAAACAGGAGCTGGCGCAAGTCGGCAACGCGGCTCTGCACCTGCAACAAGCCTTGGTCGCGGGCAGTCATGTGACGGATGCGCCGCCGACGGTGATGATCATCCGCATGGAAGAGACGCCCGCCAGCATTCGCATCCATGCAGGACTGTTCTTCACCAGCATCATCGCGGGTTGCAGTTGTACGGACGATCCGACACCGCCGAATGAGTACACCGAGCATTGCGAGATGGCAGTGGAGGTCGATCGGGTCACCGCAGAAACGCGATTGGTTCGTCTTGAATGAATTGTTGCCGGATGTGCTGTGTGCGGGTTGGGTGGCAAGACTGGGCGGTGACGAGTTCGCCGCGCACGAAGGCAAGAACCGATACGCAGCAGTCTGATGTGGTTAACTGTAAGCAATAAGGCAAAACGATAGGTGTCAAAAATGTTTGAACTCCCTTCCATGTGGAACATCGTTGTATCCACCATCGTCTTCTTTATCGCGGCGTGGTACTTCAATCGCCTGCTCGATGAGCAGGGTATAAGCAAAGGCATGACGCGCGGTCTATCCGTTTTCGTGCTGGCCTATCTGGTGTCATGGGGTTCCGGGGAGTTTGTGGATTGGGTACAAGGGCCTCAATCCAAGGCGGAGGCAGTGCAGGATATCTCGCAATTGTTGAAGCAGGTCGGTGGCGCTCAACCCTGAGCTAATGGGTTGAGCATCTGCGGTCAAGCGATACTGCACGTTTCGGCGAATCCTAGTCTGGGTGCGCGCGGATAGATGCCTTTCGCATCCCCGTAGCCGAGATTGCACAGGAAGTTCGATCTCACGCTGGTTCCCGCAAAGAAGAGTTCATCCACCTTGGCATTGTCGAAGCCGGACATCGGGCCGCAGTCGAGGCCGAGGGCGCGCGCGGCGAGCATGAGATAGGCACCTTGCAACGTACCGTTGCGGAAGGCAGTGATGTCCGCGAGTGCGGCATTGCTCTCGAATATGCCGCGTGCATTGGGATTGGGCGGGAACAGTTTCGGGAGTTGCTCGAAGAAGCGGGTGTCATAGCCGATGATGGCGGTGACGGGGGCGGCCATGGTCTTGGCGCGATTGCCTTCCATCAAGGCTTGGTTGAGTCTTTCTTTCGCGGCTTTGGATTTGACGAACACGATGCGCGCCGGGTTGCAGTTCATCGAGGTGGGCGCCATGCGCAGGGTGTCGTAGAGGCGGTGCAGCAGTTCGTCCGCTACAGGCTTGTCTTGCCATGCGTTAAGGGTGTGCGCTTCCAGGAACAGTTGGTCTAGTGCGGCTTGGTCGAGTATCGGGTTAGGCATGTGGCCTCCTATCGGGGATTCATTGAAAAAACGATGACCGCAGTTTATACCGATTGAGTTCAAAAATAGCCGCTTTGGGGTATGCGTACCCGCGGTGCAAGGTGTTTCTGAATCATGACGATGTACCTTATTCGCTCGGCTTCTGTACAATTGCGACCTTGTTTGAAGATCGACCGAATTCTGTTGTTTTGCACCAACCATTTATCTGGAGTCCATAAGCTATGAAAGCGCCAATTCCTCTACGTGACGTTCCTCAGTCCAACATCTTTCGCAAGGGCGATGTCTTTGTGCTGTTTGGTGAACTGTTCGGTCGAGGCTATGCAAATGGTCTGGTGAACGAGGCACGCAAAGCGGGCATGACCATCGTGGGTATCACCGTGGGTCGTCGTGACGATAACAACACTTTGCGTCCACTGACTGCCGAGGAGCTGGCAGCCGCCGAGACGAATCTGGGCGGACGCATCATCAATGTGCCGCTGATGGCGGGTTTCGATCTGGACGCGCCTGCGGGTGAGCCGACCCCGACCGATCTGTTGGCAAATATGACGCTGAAGAGCTGGCAAGACGACAAGCTGGATTGGGCGCATATCGAGAAATGCCGCACGGTCGGCGTGCAGCGTTTCAAGGATTCCGTGGCAAAAGTGATGGCCGAGTTGGACGGCATGATCCCGAACGGTGCCAATGCGTTCTTCGCACACACCATGGCAGGCGGCATCCCCAAGGTGAAGGTGTTCCTCGCCATCGCCAACCGCATCTACAAGGGGCGCGGCGAGCGTTTCATGTCGTCCAGCGCGTTGTTGAACAGCGATCTGGGCAAGCTCATTTTGATGAACTTCGATGAGGTGACAGCGAACTCATTCCAATATCTGATCGAAGGCAGCGCGGCGATACGCGCACGTTTGGAGAAGAGCGGCGGCCAAGTGCGTTACACCGCCTACGGTTACCACGGCACCGAGATCCTCATCGACGGTCGTTACCAATGGCAGACCTACACCAGCTACACCCAGGGCAAGGCCAAGATGCGTTTGGAAAGCATCGCCGAGGCAGCATGGGAGCAGGGCATCAAAGCGACCTGCTACAACTGTCCGGAGATACGTACCAATTCGTCCGACATCTTCGTGGGCGTGGAACTTTCCCTGTTCCCGCTGTTGAAGGCACTCAAGCAGGAGGGCGGCGGCGCGTGGGCCGAGACGCAATGGCAAGCTTGCCGCGATGTGCTGCAAGAAGGGCAGACGTTGGAAGGTTTGCTGAAGACCATCGATGCATACAACGACAGCGCCGTGATGGCTGGCTTCCGCAATTTCGCAGCATGGCCGATGCCCAACTCGCCCGAGTTGGCCGATGTGATGATCGGTACCTCGGACGATATCACCAAGATGCACAAGAGCCGCGATGCGCTGGTGACCGATGTGCTGAGTTCCTTGGTGCTGGAAGGTACCGGCCCGTTGATGTTCCACGAATCGTCGAATCCCTCCGGCCCGGTGTTGTGGCTGAACCATGATGTGATCGCCAAACAGCTCAACATGCTGCACAGCTAAAACTTGGGGTCGTACCAAGGCAGCCGTGCTCTGGATACTTGCGACACTTTTCCCATGCTGAACAAACATCAAGCGCGTCAATTCGTGCGCCTACGCTGGACGGCGTTCGTCGTCGTCGGGCTGGCGTATGTGCTGTCGTTCTTCCATCGCTTCGCACCCGCTGCCATCTCGGGTGATCTGCAACAGACCTTCCATGCCAGCGGCGCAGAGTTGGGCGGATTGGCGGCGACCTATTTCTACGTGTACATGCTGATGCAGATCCCGACAGGGATATTGGTCGACACGATGGGGCCGCGCCGTGTGGTGGCCATAGGCGGCTTGATCGCGGGTATCGGATCAATGCTGTTCGGCATGGCGGACACATTGGCTGCCGCGTCCGTTGGACGGCTGTTGGTTGGTTTGGGTGTGTCGGTCACTTTCATCTCTTTGCTGAAGCTCAATGCATCGTGGTTCCACGATAGGCATTTCGCCACCATGACGGGGGCCACTATCTTGATGGGTAATGTCGGATCGCTGTTGGCGGCCGCACCTTTGGCGTGGGCATTGGGATTCGTCTCTTGGCGCACGGTGTTCTTCGCGGTGGGGGTGTTCTCGTTATTGTTGGCTGCGTTGGATTGGTGGTTGGTGCGTAACCATCCGGGTGATTCGGGTCTGCCCAGCATGCGCGAGTTGGATGGCAAGGAGGCGCATCCGTTACATACCGGACACTGGTACGACGGTTTGCTCATCGTGTTGAAGAACCGTGCCACATGGCCGGGTCTGTGGGTGAATATGGGGCTGGCGGGGTCACTGTTCGCTTTCGCCGGATTGTGGGCGGTGCCGTTCTTGCGCGATGTGTACGGCATGGACAGGGCTGCCGCTACCGATCACACCACCTTGTTGCTGGCCGGTTTTGCCATAGGTGCGTTCTTCATCGGCACGCTGTCCGATCGCATGGGCAAACGCAAGCCGTTGATGGTCGCCGGGGCGATTGGTTACAGCCTGTGCTGGTTGCCGATGCTGTTCGGGTTACCGATGAGTAGTGCTGTCAGCCACCTGTTGTTCTTTGCGATGGGATTGTGTGCACCGAGTTTCACTTTGAGCTGGTCATGCGCAAAAGAGGTGAATCCGCATGCCTTGTCGGGTATGGCGACCAGCGTGGTGAACATCGGCGCCTTCCTCGGCACAGCCATCCTGCAACCGCTGGTGGGCTGGGCTATCGATCACGCACATGCGGACGTCGGGGTGACGCCGTTGGCTTTGAGCGACTATCAGTCCGGCATCGGGATATTGCTGGGTTTCTCGGTGATGGGATTGGTCGCCACCTTGTTCATTCGCGAGACCTATTGCAGGTATGTGACGAGCGATTAGGTCGGGTTCAACTAGAAAGAAAAATGGGGCTTGAAAGCCCCATTTTCTATTGCGGCGTTGCGATGGATCACTGTTTGACGATTTGCTCGCCTTCGACTTTGACTTTGTCGCCCGCCACCACGTTGGGATTGACTGTGTGGCGCAAGATGCGAGTCTCGCCGCTGACATCCATCTTCACGGCGACATCGACGACAGTCGTTTTCTTCATGTTCTTTTCGATCGCATTGCCAGCGATTGCACCGCCGACAGCACCGGCTAAAGTGGCTGCCTCTTTGCTGGAGCCTTGGCCGATCTGGTTGCCGATCAAGCCACCCACAGCGCCGCCAATGACGACGCCCGCGCCGCTACCTTTGCCAGACTGTTCGATCATATTGATGGAAATGACCGTGCCGCAGTTCTCACAGACCTTTGGAACTGGTGCGGGTGCAGCAACTGCTTTGGGG
>JARCRR010000145.1 GCA_029850565.1 Gallionella sp.
ACTCACGCCGATGACGGTGCAACAACTGAATGACTACCGACGCACGCAGCCGAAACTATTTTCGTTCGTGGCGTGAGCGGATCATTTCGGGCTTGTTGGGGTGGGTGGGGGCATTTGCAGCAGAGGCGGGTTCTCGGCCATTACGGACCTAATGATCGGCAGAAAACATGTCCGTTTTGTATGTCAGAGCAGCCGTAAGGAAGACTCGTGCTAGGTTTGCTACGTGCCCGTTGCGGAAGTGTAAAGCGTTAGATCAAGCCGTCTGACTCGCCAAATGGCGCGGCTCGGTGGCAGATAAACTCAAGTAGTGCACATCGAACAGGCCGCCTTGGTCACTCCATGTCGCTTTGAGATACCAGCCGGCCTTTCGAGCCAATTGCTGAAATTCATGCGCAGTATATTTGTACGAATTTTCGGTGTGGATGGTTTCGCCTTCCGCCAACGTGAATGATTCGTTGCCCAGTCGTATGGCCTGGGTGCAACAGCTAACCAGATGCATCTCGATACGCCCGAGCGCCGCGTTGTAGTACGCATAGTGCTCAAACTTTCCGGCATCGAGTTGGGCGCCAAGTTCGCGTTGCATGCGGGTCAACAGATTGAGGTTGAAAGCGGCGGTATAACCTTCTGCATCGTTGTACGCCGCATTGAGCAAGTCGGGTGATTTCTTGCAGTCCACGCCGATCAGTAATGCTCCATCGTCGCCGACCAGCTCTGCAACGTGCTTTAGTAATTGAATGACTTCATCCGGTGTGTAATTGCCTATAGTCGAGCCGGGGAAGAAGATAACTTGTCTCTTATCGGAAAAGGTGCTGAGGGCGCGGACAGGAATCTGTGTGTAGTCCAGACATAATGGCTGCATGCGCATTGACGGGAACGTATTCTGCAGGCGCCGTGTGCTGTGTAGCAGATGTGGTTCGCAGATGTCGATGGGTACATATACCGCATCGTCGGAAAGATGTCTCAACAGCAACGGTGTTTTTACCGCACTGCCGCTGCCCAACTCGATAAGCACACAAGAGGTGCCGATCAACTCTGCCATTTCTGCACCGTAACGTTCAAGGATGCCGGTTTCAGTGGGCGTCGGATAATACTCCGGCGTGGTGCAGATCAGGTTAAATAGATGCGAACCGTGGGCATCATAAAAGAACTTGGGCGGGATACTTTTGGGTTGCTGGCGCAACCCGGCGCGCACGCACGACAGAAAATCCGCTTCATCCGTCGCCGCTTGAGTTGAGGGCGATTCGCCGCGCATCACACATCCCCCGCCAGGCGCAGACCAGAGAACATCCAGCGGTCTGCAGCCCGGAAAAAGTTGCGGTAGCTGGCGCGCATATGATCCTGCGCGGTGGCGCAACAGCCGCCGCGCAGCACCATCTGGTCGCTCATGAACTTGCCGTTGTATTCGCCCAGCGTGCCGGGCAAGGGCTTGAAGCCGGGATAGGGCAGGTAGGCGCTCCGCGTCCATTCCCACAGGTCGCCGTAGAGTTGTGTCATCCCTGCTTGCTGTGCAGGTTGAGGCACATACAGGCCGGTGTCCAGGAAGTTGCCACTAATGGCCTGCGCGCTGGCAGCATGTTCCCATTCCGCCTCGGTCGGCAGACGCTTGCCCGCCCAGCGCGCATAGGCGTCGGCCTCGTAATAACTCAGGTGCGACACAGGTTCGTCTTGACGTAAGGCATGCGAGCCGGTGAGATCGAAGTGCATCCAGTCGCCGCCTTGCCTGAACCAGTAGAGTGGCGCCTGCCAGTGTCGCTCATTGACGGTGCGCCAGGCATCCGACAGCCAGAGATCGACGCGGCCGTAGCCGCCGTCGTCGATGAAGGCCAGATATTCCGCATTGGTGACCAGCCGCGTGGCGAGGCGAAAATCCTGTACGTAGGTCTTGTGCCGGGGGCGTTCGTTGTCGTAGACGAAGTTGTCTCCGTCGTGGCCGATCTCGACCACGCCCGCAGCGAATTCCTGCCAGCCCATCGCGACAGCGGGCACGGCAGGAGGCAGTTCGACATTGTGATAAACCGGCTGCAGCGGATTGATGGAGAAGTTGTAGCGCGTATCCATCAGCAGCAGCTCCTGATGCTGGATCTCGTGCTCGATGCCGAGCTGCAAGCGCTGCCGGATCTCGGCGGCATGCTGCTTCGGCGGCTGCGCCAGCAACTCCAGCAGTGCGCCATCGACATGGTGGCGATACTCGAACACCTCTTTAACCGTCGGGCGCGACAGCATGCCGCGTTGCGGACGCGGGAAGAAGCTGCCGGCGGTTTCGTAGTAGGAATTGAACAGGTGCGCATATTCATCGCGCAGCATGCGGTACCGCTTCGCGTACGGTACGAGGATGAACATCTCGAAGAACCAGGTGACATGCGCCAGATGCCATTTCGGCGGGCTGACGTCGGACATGGCCTGGATGCAGTAGTCCTCGATCTCCAGCGGCGCGCACAGAGTCTCCGATCGTGCGCGGACCGCCTTGAAGCGTTCGATCAATGCGGCATCATTCATCGTTACGTCATTCCTCCACTTGGATGCCACCCCAGAAGGCAATGTAGTCTTTTATGCGCGCCGCCATTGCCGACGGCTCCGGGTAGTACCATGCTGCATCCTCGTTCACCTTGCCGTCAACTACGACGTTGTAGTAACTCGCTTTCCCTTTCCATACGCAATGGGTATGCGTTTCGCTCGGTTGCAGGAATTCACGCTTCACCGCCGCTGGGGGGAAATAGATATTTCCTTCCACGCGATGGATCTCGCTGGACGGTGCTTCGGCGATCACCTGATTGTTCCATATGGCTCTGGGCATGATGCTCTCCTTGAATGAATGAAACAAAATTATGCATTCAGCTGTGCTCATCCCTTGGTCGGTCAAACCCTGCCAGACCTTACAGACCCGAATCATGCGCCTGCTACCACACCGTGACTGCGCAGCACATCGAGATAGGTATCGGGCTCCGGGCGGATGCGGTAGTTGTCGGTCTCGTGCGTCCACACGATCTTGCCGTCGCGCCCCGTGATGATGACGGTCGGCAGCACCGTGTCGCTGTCGTAGCCGAACATCTGCATGCCCATCGGCGTGCCGTTGACGTTCTCGATGCCGAGCGCGCGCGCAGCCGCATTGCCTTCGTCGGTGAGGAAATCGAATTTGGCGTTATAGGTCTTCGATATGCCCACCGTGTTTTCGTGCGGTTGCGGGGCGATCATGGCGACGCGCACGCCGAGTGCATCGATCTCCTTGTAACGCGCGATCAGTTCCTTGAGTTGCGCCGAGCAGAAGGGGCACCAGTTGCCGCGATAGAAGATCAGGATCGCGGGCTTGTCCGTCAATTGCGCCGAGGTAATGATCTTGTCCTGCGCATCCAGCACGGTGAAGTGGGGCAGCTTGCTGCCCAAGATCAGCTTCATGCTGGGCTGGCGATCACCAAAGGTCGAGAACCAGTAGGCATAGAGCAGAAAGCCGATCCATGCCGTTACAGCCAGCACGGGTGCGATGAGGTCGGCGCCCTGTTGCTGCCAACCCCAGATCGCCAGCACCATACCCGCCGCACCGAGCAGGTTGATGATGGGGAAATGGGCGCTGGTGCGTGCCACGTTCTTGAGCATCATCACGTAACTGATCACCATCAGGATCGGGGCGACGGTCAGCAGCACCCCGCTCCAGGCAATC
This sequence comes from Gallionella sp., assembly GCA_029850565.1. Taxonomy (GTDB): domain Bacteria; phylum Pseudomonadota; class Gammaproteobacteria; order Burkholderiales; family Gallionellaceae; genus Sideroxyarcus. Next base: position 3,656 of record JARCRR010000145.1, read on the forward strand.
AGGTTCTCGCCCCGGTAAAGCATCCAGCCGGAGTAGCCCGCAGCGCCCATGATCGCCATCATATAGCTGCTGATAAAGATCGATTTAAGCCGGTTCATGCTCATTCTCCTTTTCAGCTCTTGCAGCAGGCGTAGTCATCCGGTGCTTGCCATGCCTCGCTGGCGAAGGCCGCATCCAGGGGCGTGTCGGTCAGATGGTTGGTGTAGTTGCTCAGCGTCTTCATGGCTACGCCCAGCACCACGTCCAGCGCGTGTTGCGGCGTGTATCCGGCGGCGAAGAAAGCCTTGAGTTCCGGGCTGTCTGCCACCCAGCCGCGCTCGCGCACGACAGCCCGGGTAAACGTAACCAGTGCGCTCAACTTCACATCTGGAAGCGGCGCACCGCTACGCAAGGCGCTGATCCTGTCGGCCGCCATTTTGACCATGTTGCGCGCCAAGAACGAATGCGCCGCCACGCAATATTCGCAACGGTTCTCGACGCTGACCGCGATCAGCACAGCCTGCTGTTCTTCCGGGGTGAGCGCGCTTTGCTCAAGCAAGGCGCCCAACTGTTTGTAGGCCTGCAATGCCGCCGGAGACGAAGCCAAGTGTGCGTAGAGGTTGGGGATGAAGCCCAGCCCCTTGTTGGCGGAATCAAGGATGGGTAGCGATCCTGCGGGCGCGGAATCGAGGGTATGCAGTTTGAATGTGCTCACGATGTTCTCCTGAAATGGCTTGGGCAACTTGATTGTTGCCTGGGTCCATTGTCACGAAGTGAAGGGTTTGCCTCCATGACCGCCAGAAGGTGATTTATGTCTGATCGTCCAGACATGCAACTGACATATCAGCCGCGCGCCTTGCCCGGCGGGATGCCGATGATGCGCTTGAAGGCTTTGCGGAACGCGGCTTCCGATTCGTAGCCGCACTTCATGGCGACATCCAGCATGTTGGCATTCCCGTCGGCGAGCATGCCGTTCGCCAGTTGCATGCGCCATGTCGCGACGAACTCCATGGGCGGCATCCTGACCAGTTGCGTGAAACGTTCAGAGAACGCCGAGCGCGACTGGCAGGCGAGACTGGCCATGCGTTCCACCGTCCAGGCTTCGGCCGGCGCGTCGATGAAGGCTACGACGGCAGGGCGCAGGTGTTCATCCGACAACGTCGCCAGCAGCGGCGACAGTTTCGGTTCCACATGCAGCGCATGACGGATGACATACAGGAACAACGCATCCGACAGGCGATCCAGGATCGCGGTCACGCCCAGCTCGTTGCGGGTCGCCTCGATGGTCATCATCTCGATCAGGCTGCGCACTTGCCGGCCGACCGGGCTTTCGTCCGGACGGATCAGCATGAACTCGGGGAAAGAGGCGAGCAGCAGGCGGCGGATATGCGCTGGCAGTCGAAGATGGCCGCACAGCAGGCCGCTGCCGGGGGCATGGACATCCAGGGGCGCAGGGTGCGTGCAATCGAACGGCTGCTGCGGAATGACGGGGCGGGCGCTGAAGGTATGCGCCGCATCGTGTGGGAAGAATGCAATGTCGCCCGCGCTCATGCGCGCGGGCTCCGTGCCATCTTTCATATGTATCCACGCCTCGCCGTGACACACCAGATGGAATGTCGTGGCGTCGCTGCCGCCGGGCGTGGACATGTGCCAGGCATCGCATAACTGGCCGACGTAATACACCTCCGAGCCGAGATGCAGGCGGCGCAGGAATTCGTTGAGTTGTTGCGGCGTCGCGGCCATCGGCCTTTACAGTTTGCGCGGCAACTCGCGCGCGGCCTTGCGGATGAAGGCGAGCTGCTTCTCGAAATTGCGGCAACCCCTGCACATCATCAGGTGCATGCGCATCGCCAGCCGTTCGCGCCACGTGATCCGGCGTTCCAGCGATTGCGACAGCAATTCAGTGTTGTGTTTGCAGTCCAGCATGTTCACCTCACATTTCCAAACCAGTTGATATCCAGGCATTCGCGCAAGGCCAGCCGCGCGCGGTGCAACAACACCCAGCAGTTTGTCGTGGAGATGGAGAGTTCCTGACAGATTTCTTCGGTCGACATCTCCATGAACTCGCGCATCATGAAGGCGCGTGCGGTGTTGAGCGGCATGCGCTGGTTGCACTGCTCGAACACTTCCCAGAAGTGCGTGTTCTCCATCGACTGTTCGGGTTCGTTCCATGTCTGCGGCGGGGCGGCCCAGCGCCCGTTCTCCTTGAACAGCGCATCGACCAGCTCGTTCTCGTCCTCGCCTTCGGCCACGTTCAGTTGCGGCTCGCGCGCGCGCCTGCGCAGCATGTCCAGTATCTTGTGCTTGAGGATGCCGACCAGCCAGGTGCGCAGGGATGACTGCGCCGAGAATTTGTCGCGGCCTTCGATGGCCGCGACCAGTGTTTCCTGCACGGCGTCTTCTGCCAGATGCGGATCGCGCAGTTGCAGGATGGCGTAGCGCACCAGATAGCTGCGGTGCTGTTGCAGGTCTTCGGGATCAATGGCGCTCATTCAGACTCCGTAGGGCAGGGCTGCCGCATGGTAACACCCGCCAAAATGCAAAGCACCCGCCGGAGCGCGGCGGGTGAGAGGCAGGGCATAACGATTAATGCCGCTGTGGCGCACAAGGATTGGTTGCCGCGCACGGGTTGCGTGCGGCACAGGGATTCTTCGCCGCGCACGGGTTGGCGCCGGCCATGAAGCCCTTTTGCAGCGATGCTGTGTACGCCGTCAAGGCGGCCAGTTTTTTGCCGTCCCATGGGAGCGGTTTGGCCGCCATCGGCACCACCATGCAGAACTGCACCATCTCATCCAGATGCACGGCCTTCACTGCGGACCGTTCATGCGTCATCTGCACATAATGCGGATAGGGCTGGGCGAAGGTGTTCTGGAATGCCGCATTGCCTTGGTGGCAGGTATTGCACGACATGCCGTTGCTGCTCAGCGCGGTGTCGCCGAACAGTTGTTTGCCGTAGGCGGTCAGATCGGCCTGCTTGCGGCGATACGGTTGGTAATTCTTCGGACGCAGCACCAGCCGGGTATCGACGCGCTCCGCCATCGCTGCCGCGCAGGGATTCTTCGCCGCGCACGGATTTTTCGCGGCACAAGGGTTCGTGCGCGACGAGGCTGGACGCGGAGTACAGGGATTCGCCGGGCGGCAGGGCGCAGCATAGGCCGCGCCGCCCAGAGACAAGGTCAGCGCGCCGGACGAGACCAGCGCGCGCATCAGGGCAGAGTGTTTCATATCGATATCCTTTCGGGCTCAGGCCAGGAAAAAGTAGGCGGCGACGCCGAAGACGGCGAGCAGTACCATGACCAGCATCATCTTTTCATGGATGCACATGCCGGGGGTGGTCTCGCAACTGCTATTCATTTTGCACATCATGGACATTTCGGCCTCCTATTGAGAATGGTTAAGTCACGCTTTGCGACGGTGACGTGCATTGGTCGTGCGAAACGAAAAAACCTTACAAACGAAAAACCATGTAAGGGATCTGCATGTCCAACAACTAACCCTTGCCGATATGACATCCATTCACTCTAGGAGACTCGCATGAGAACGTTGGTAAAGTTTACGGCCCTGCTGGCCTTGCTGTTTCCGTTGTTCGCCCATGCCACTGGCGAGCCCTACACCCAGGACAAACTGGACGCCTTGAACAAGTCCGGCAAGCCCGCGCTGGTGTTGATCCATGCAGATTGGTGCCCGACCTGCAGGGCACAGGAGAAGATTCTGGATGCCCTGTTGCCGAGCAACGAGTTCAAGGGCATCACCACGCTGCGCGTGGATTTTGATACGCAGAAACCCGTGGTCAAGGCATTCGGCGTGCAGTATCAGAGCACGCTTATCGTGTTCAAGGGCGGCAAGGAAGTCGCCCGCGTGACCGGTGAGACCGATCGCGGGCGCATCGCCGAGTTGCTGCGCAAGGCACTCTAACGTGTGTGTGCGCTGCATAAGTCTTCCCTCCCGCGAGCGGGAAAACCAGCGACTTGGCAGCGGTATTTTGCAGCCTGGTCGAATGGCTAGTTGTCTCACCCAGAGAGTTAGAGAGAGGGAAAGGGTGAAGCGATGGAATTGACCGTAGCTAGCTACGGCCTGTCGTTCCTGGCGGGCGTGTTGTCCACGCTGTCGCCCTGCGTGTTGCCGCTGGTGCCCATCCTGATGGGTTCGGCGGCGAGTTCGCATCGTTTTGGCACTTTCGTGCTGGTGGGCGGGTTGATGTTGTCGTTCACGCTGATCGGCGTGGGACTCGGTTCGCTGGGCGGCACCATCGGAGTGGAGCAGGACACCTTGCGCGTTGTCGGTGGCGTGCTGTTGATTGCGTTCGGCGCGGTGCTGGTTTCAGGCACGCTGCAAGAGCGCTTCAGCGCGGCGGTCAGCCGGCTCGGTGTGGGGCAGGGACTGCTTGCGCGTTTCAATCTGAGCGGCTTGCACGGCCAGTTTCTACTCGGATTGCTGCTGGGCATCGTATGGAGCCCGTGCGTCGGCCCCACGCTGGGTGTGGCGATCACGCTGGCCAGTCAGGGGCAAGCATTGGCGCAAGTCGCTGCGGTAATGCTGATGTTCAGTCTTGGCGCCGGCTTGCCGCTGCTCGCCATCGGCATGTTGTCCCGCCAGGCAATGGGCAAATGGCGCGGGCGTATGATGGAAGCCGGGCAGAAGGCCAAGAAGATCTTCGGCGCGGCACTGCTGCTGATCGGTATCCTGGTCCTGTCCGGGGCCGACAAATCGTTCGAGAAATGGGCGCTGAACGCGATGCCCGATTGGCTGGTTTCATTGACCAGCCGCTATTGAAGGGAGGTCGAGATGGCTGAAAAAGAATCGCTGCTTAACACGCTGCTTGGTTTGTCGATGATCGTCGAAGCGCGCGACCCTTACACCGGCGGCCACCTGTGGCGCGTCTCGCAGTTCTCCAAACTGCTGGCGCAGCAGGCGGGGCTGTCGCGCCGCGAGATCGCCCTGAGCGAAGTTGGCGGCTTCCTGCATGACCTCGGCAAAGTCGGCGTACCCGATGCGATCCTCAACAAGCCGGACCGTCTGACCGATGCCGAGTATGCCGTTATCAAGATCCATCCGAGCGTGGGCGGGCGGCTGCTGGCCAACCATCCTCTCGCCAACTTGGCGCTGGAGGCTGTGGTCGGCCATCACGAACGCCCGGATGGACAGGGCTATCCGCAGGGTATCGCGGGCGAGGTCATTCCCGTGGTCGCGCGCATCGTCGGCATCGCCGATGCCTTCGATGCCATGACCAGCACGCGTTCCTATCGCAAGGGCATGCCGATGGAAAAGGCGTTCACCATCGTCGGCAACGAACTGGGCGGCCAGTTCGATGCGCGGCTGGGCCGTGATTTTCTGGCACTGGGGCGTAGCGCGGATGTTGCGCATATCGTCGGCCATAGCGAGCCGGGCATTCCGCTGCTGGCGTGCCCGGTGTGCAGCGCCCCGGTGGTGGTGCGTCGCGCGCAGCGTGACGGCGAGTCCGTGTATTGCCGTGCCTGCGGCGGCGAATCGCGCCTGCACAAGCAGGACGGATCGCTGCAACTGGAGATGACCGGCCACAAGGGAAATGCGGCCGCTCTCGCGCCGGACCACGACCCTGACCTGATCGGCGCGATGGTGGAAGACATCGCACCGCACGTACTGTGAGGCGACATCATGAGTACACAGTTGAACAATACCATCGAGATCAATGGCCGGTCGGTGTCGGTGGAATGGACAAGCGCCGCGG
>JARCRR010000146.1 GCA_029850565.1 Gallionella sp.
CAACCGCTTCCACGCAAACAACAACAGGAGATTTTTGGGAAACTGACGGACTGGTACCGGGAGTTTACTGATGTTCCAGCCAAGCAACTCGACGAGGCAGAGAAACAGTTCAATGAATCGTTGAAACGCCATGGGAAGGAAGGGCAGCATGTCTTGCGCGGAGCGGTGCTGAGCGGGATAGCGTTCTTGCATGCCTATTTGGAAGCAGCGGAAATGGTCAACATGTCGCAGTTCGGCGACGACGAAAAACGCGCCAAGGCATTGACCAAGATGACCAAGAAACTGTCCGCCTTCCATACGGCCAAACTCGATGGATTAGGGTGGCTGATTGATTGGCTGGAGCAGGTTGATTCATTATTCCCGGCAAACGCCTTCAATAACAAATTGTCTTGTTGCTTTTCCAGTGTGGCACGCAAGGCTTGCTACGATAATTACAAGCGGTGTGCCTTCGACTCATCGTTGTCGTGGATACGCACTCCCTCAGCGACGCTTTCCGGCATGGCAAAAGATGACGACTGTTGTCTTGGAGCGACACTGTCCTCATGCTCAGGAGGAACCTTGTCTTGTGATTGTGTCGCGGGAAATACCGGATGCGACTGCAAGGCACCCAACCGGCTGTGCGAGAAGAATGAGAAAAGCGTCTCCGTTTCTGCCGCAGGATTTGGCGGCTTCAATTGCCTCGTGCTCGACGATGCTGGCGAAGAACTGAGCGGCTCTCCTTCGTGTTTGGTACTCGATCCTGCACGTGAGGGCGGATGTGTTTTGGATTATCAAACTTCGCCGTTTGGCAGTCCCTTATGCCAGCTTCTTGATCCGCAGGCGGGGCGTTTCGTCACTGCACGCACCGGTGGGCTGAATCTGGGACGACTGATGATGACCAACAAGGACTGCGTGCAGACAGGTTTCTGTCCTCCCAAAGGTGGCGGTTGCGATACCCTGTGCTAGACCATGTTATATCCATCCGCTTATAACGTGGTTGTGCCGGACGGCAATGAGGTGTTGCTATTCAACACTCACACCTTGTATTTCGGTCGTCTAGATGCCGGTATTTACAGAGAGGCCGAGGAGTTGGTCGCCGCCTTGCGCGACGATCCGGGCCGGAAACTGCCTGACAGTCAAGCCAAGCAAGTCGCCTTCGAGTTGAGACAGGGGGGATTTTTCGTCGATGATCGTGAGGCAGAGGTGGCTTCAGTCATATCCCGCTTCGACAGTCAAAAACAATCTCGCCAGCACTTCGGGTTGACCATTGCCCCTACCGATGGATGCAATTTTGCATGTCCGTACTGCTACGAACATCTGAATTACGTCAGCATGACAGAGGAAATTCAACGGCATGTCGCCGATTACATCGAACGCAGCCTAGCAGAAGGCGATTTCATCAGTATGCATGTCACCTGGTATGGCGGAGAACCGCTGATACCGCAAAGCCTGAATGCTATTGAATACTTGACCGGACGTATCGTTGCAGCTTGCGACAGGTATAAAGTGAGCTATTCCGCCAATATGATCAGCAATGGATACCTGCTATCCAGACAGGTTGCCGAACGTCTGGCTGCTTGGAGGATAGCGCTGGTGCAGATCACGCTGGATGGCCCCGTTGACCAGCATAACAAGACGCGTGTGCTGAAAACAGGTGTAGGAACTTTCGAGCGCATTGTGGAAAACATCAAAGCGAATACTGATCTATTGCGGTTCAGTATCCGGATGAATGTTACGCGCGAAAACGCAGATAGCGTTGCGGATCTGAAAAACTTCCTGCGCGAATCGGGCATTTTGAATGATGCGGGACGAACATCTTTCTATGTATCTCCAGTGCGCTCGTACACGAATACCTGCCGGACCAGCGAATGCATGAGCAATGCCGAGTTCTATCGGCTTCAGTTGGATCTCCTGAAAAATGGCATCAATGATGATGGTTATTACGTTGTAGAAGATTTCCCGGTATCTAAGCAAAGCGTGTGTACTGCGGTAGGCGAGGACTCATTTGTGATTGGGCCTAGCGGCGATCTATACAAGTGCTGGCTGGATCTCGGGCGGAAAGAGCTGTCGGTGGGGTGTATAGGGGCTGATTCACAAGAACTAAATGCGCAAATGTCCAAATGGTTGGGATTCCGCCCGTTCGATGAAAGTGGATGCGGCACCTGCACCATGTTGCCGTTATGCATGGGCGGTTGTCCTGAATTGAATATGCGTAGCATCGGCGAGAACGAGAACCAAGCCTGTTGTAACTGGAAGTATTACCTAAAGGAACATCTGCTGCATTTGTCGGGAAAATCGCTTGAACTGGCTTCAAACGAATCTGTGTCAGGGAGATAACGGTGCCTCTTTGCTTAACATGTGCTGCGTTCAAAAGGCGTGTGAGATATTTAATTGTTGTTAGTTAATGTCGTGAATATATTGAAGATAATGGGGGGTAATAATGGCAAGTGCATGGATAGTAAGTATCGTAAATAACAGTAAAGAAGAGTTCGTTTTCCAGCAGGCAGACCCAAATATGCATCCGGTTATTGAGGTCAGTAGTGGTGGGGTCGAGATTGTCGAGCAGCACATACAGAATCCGCAAAAAGTTCAAGTGCAGAGTGGGCAACATATCAGAGTGCCAGCGGGTGGACGATTGAAATCAAGCTGGTTTGCGATTCCTTGGCAAGGATGGGGAAACCTTGAGATAAGCCATGGCGATAAACGGCAAAACATCGTAACCGGTCCGCAAAATGGAAAGGACTATATGATTTTCGACGGGGCAGTCAATACCGACATCCTGATCGGAAATCAAAATGCGTGGCAGAACGTCGAATTCGAGGTAACTATCGATTCAGAGAAGGGGCTGGTTTTTAAACCGGTAGGAAGTAATGATTTTGATTGGCTGAGGCAAGGTCTGATTGACATAGCGGTCAAACTTTTTAAAGCATTGATCAACGCGAAATCCTTTTGATCTGCTAAAGCATTTATGTTCTATTCGACCAGAGTTTAATTGTAGCAAATAATAAATAAGGATTTTCATTATGCTATCAATGTCTAGGCTTTCACTAACCTTGGGTGTTGTTTTCTGTTTTTCGCTTTTCACGGCTCACGCCAATGCTGCATCAACTTGGCGGGTGATGGGTGCTGGTACACAAATCGAAGTGACGTACCTGAACCCTGGCAGTGTTTCTCTAGCTAGCAGCAAACTGATTTTTGGAGCGAATTTACCCGCAAACCAACAGATGATGGGAGATGTAACCAGTATTAATGCAAGTTCCGGTTACACTTCCATGACCATAACTGCATATATTCCAAAAGGTGCACCTTCAGGCACTCTGATATTTGCTCCTGTTCCATCCGATCCTTCACAGAATATTGCTTTGACTGGAAAGCTATTGAACATATCTGATCCGGCATCATGTACTAATGCGGGATTTACAGCGAGTACTGTTGGTACTCATCTATATTGCGTATTCCCCAACAATTTTACGCAAGGCACTTCGGACTACTTGCTTGTTGGCTCGACGGTGACCACTCAGAGTTACTATCCGATCACAACCAGCAACTACCTGAAATCTACAGGTAACCAAGTAACGCTACACAACGTAGTTTTAAAGAGAGATCCAATCGATCTCCACTTTGGCGCGATCAATGTGAATTACACACAGTCCACCAATGGTGTAAAAGATACTTTAAACCTGACACAGGGCACCATCGGCGGGTGGCTAGTTGTTCAAGGTGATCTGAACGTCAGCGGACTCCTTAAGACCGTTGGGTACGGTTCCATACTAATTCAAGGAGGAACAGCGAACTTGAACGCTCCCAATGGACAATTGTGGATGGCCACCACGGAAACGCAACAGCTTTTCGCAATACTTCTGCAAAACAATGGGGCCCTATACAACAATGGAGGAATCTACCAAGATTTGAAGAGCACTGGTGTCGGTGTCCAATCCGGCACCTTGATGAATAACGCGATGTTTCACATTCAGTCACCCTGGGGATTGATAGTCGGAGGCAGCGGAGGAAGTGTCATAAACCAAACTAGCGGAATCCTCAACGTTGGGTCGTCGCTTAAGAGAGCAGTTGATGGAATCTATAACTACCCAGGTGGAACGATTGTGAATATAGGTACGGTAAACAACAATCAAACCAATGGGATATACAACGATGGCATGATCACCAACTGCAGCAGCAGAGGCAAATGGAACGGATCTAATGCCTCTCCCACGGAACAGGTGAATACTATCGTCGTGGCTTGCGGCTTTAACTAGTTAGAGCCACGGTCGCGAGGATCATCTATTTTGTGAAATAGGTCTCATATTTAACGGACTCCAAATATTGGCGAGCGTCCGTATCGGGAAGTGCGAGTATCCCAAATGGGTTAGATAAAGCCAGTTAGTCCGAATAAAATTTGCTAGATGTTTTGTCCGCTACAGTTTCTGGAACGGACGTTCACAACATGAGAACCATCATCCATTTGAGCTGATCGCTTCAGTCCGTTATGGTTAAGGGTTGTCAAATGTCCTCTGCCGAGGAGGGGGTGGCTTGATTCTCTGAAACCACCTAACCTTATTAAAATCGGTGTCAGTAATTTAGGGTGATGACTATGTCAAATGGGAAAATTGCTTTTGTTGTAGGTCATGCGAATTGGGGTAAATCGAAAACTCTGCGCGCGCTGACCAACGATAATTATCGTGTCAATAGAATTATGATCGGCGGCGTGGATTTCTTTATTCGTCGTATGTCGAATGACGATCAAGCAGAAGGTTATCTCAACTTTATGAATGATGTTCACCCAGCGATAAAACCTAATCTCATTGCCGCACTCTGTCCGAACTTTCATGAGCCTGAGGCTGCCACCTTTTCGATTCTTACCGATCTCCGAAGCAAAGGATACCAATTGTTCTTCTGGGTCATCAAACACCAGTTCGGAACAGCAGATGCTGTAACTGAAAATCAGATTAATCGCCTGAGTGAATTTGGAATGGTTGAAGTGTTTTCCAAACAAGTGGAGGCGTCAGCTCGCTCAAAAGCTTTCAAGCAGTTTGTATTGGATGTCGTTCTTCCATCCAAAACCATAGCACCTACCAGCTCAAGCAAGCAGCGGCGCAGAACTATTGATTCCATGCTGGATGAGGATGCGGTTCTTCCGACACAGAATATAGAAACGGCTACTTGGTCTGCAACTGCTTTAACGATTCTGCCAGCAGCAATGGATGGCTTCACTGAACAATCGGGGGATTCTAAACTCCTTCAAATACCGGAGGCAGACTTGCAGTCTGAACTACTGAAAGATCCTCGAAATGTTCCGGTATGGTTTGGAACGAACCGAGCGCCAGTAAACGCACAGGATTTTAGACAGGGATTTTCAAGTGAATGGACGGGCTCAACCACGCTTGGGCGCTGCATTGTGAATGTACCCAAAGGCCATGTGCCAGGTAAAACCGGGTCTGCTTGGTGGATTCGCCTAGTAAAAGGTGATGACCGGCTGAATCTAATTTCAATTGAGTCTCTTCCAGATTTCTGGAATCAGATGAGTAATGAAATGAAGAAGCCGCGTGAAGAAGGGGCAACTAACGAGGCGCTTTTTTTCCTGCATGGTTACAACGTGACTTTTGAACAGGCGGCAGTTCGCACTGCCCAGCTTGCTTATGATCTTCGTATACATCCATCTGCATTCTTTAGTTGGCCATCCAAGGGGAACGTAGAAGATTATTCGCCAGATGAGGCGACGATTGAAGCTTCATACGATGCTGTGAGTGATTTCGTAAAACAGTTTGATATCTGCGCATTGGAGGCTGGTGCGACTTTACATGTGGTGGCGCACAGTATGGGTAACAGAGCGTTATTGAAAGCTCTTGAAGCTGTTTCGCACGGTATGGATGGGGGAAACAAATCAGCCATCGACAAATTAGTGTTTGCTGCGCCAGATGTTGATGCACGTGTATTTATGCAATCCTTAGAAAAAATCCCACTTGTCGGGAAACGCAAGACACTCTATGTCTCGCATAGAGACAAGGCGTTATGGTTGTCGAGATCAATATATGAGTATCCACGCGCCGGTCTTCTCCCGCCCGTCACGATTGCGCCTGGGTTGGATACTATTGATGCAACCGATGTAGATAACACCTTCGTTGGACATGATTATTTTGCATCAGTACGTGCATTGATCAATGATATATCCAGCCTCTTTAAGGGGGGATTGCCTCCTTATGATCGAGTTGGTATAGAACCAGCTGAGCATTCTGATGGACAGAAGTACTGGAGAATTGTATGAGTTATTCGTCAGGTGATATCTGGGCAGGACTGTGTGTTTGTGTTGCCTAGGAGGACGGAGCTTGAAGTTGCTGTAAGACTGCAAGAGCAATCTGTAACGGAGAGCACAAGTGACACGCGGGTATTTTGCATGTGGGACTAAGACGTCCAGTGAGAAACTTTACCGTTAGCGCATTTGGACCCTAATATGCACAATATGCCACAGCTAATTGCTCGATTAATTAGCTCGTCAGAATCATTGCCAAAACATAGGCTCGGTGCCGGAACTGGCACAACTCACGACTTTAATATTCACATTATTTGTGGAGAGTCAGGAGTTCATCTTCCAGTCGGCACTTACGTATTTGGGTACGAGGCAATGTGCGAAGCTATGGGTGACGACGTTGCAACCCAAAGCGCACCAGGAATCTAATCCTTCGTCCAAGGTGATTTCCGCGAAAAATCGTGCAGGCGCCTCAACCCTATGTGGATCCAAGAAAGATGCTGCTATGAATGGAACTCTATATAACGAAGTTGCTCACCATCAATTTGAAGCGATGTAGTCTTACAATACAGCGACGTGGCATGCAATACAGCGACGTGGCATGGTGCAATTCACCAAGGCTTTTTCCTTTCTCGAGAGAGGTAATTCTGCGGACAATAATTATTTTCTTAAATGAGATTTGATTATTCCTCACTTGACCGTCTTCGTCAGAGCCACCCAGCTTGGCGATTGTTGCGTTCGGATCATGCGCCGCTGGTGGCGAGCTTTCTGCATCGCGTGTTCATCTCACCCAATCTACGTGTTATATCGCAGGCGGATTTGGGGGAGGCGTTGGAAGACGAACTATTTGCCCTGCGCGAACAATTAGGCTCGGATTCTTTTCCAAAGTCGGCTCTTGACTACCTCAATGACTGGGCGAGCATTGAGAAGGGATGGCTGCGCAAATTTTACCGACAAGATTCAGATGAACCGTATTTTGATTTAACGCCACACACCGAGAAGGCGATTGCCTGGTTGGGGACGCTTACCAAGCGCAGTTTTGTGGGCACTGAACGCATTGCACTGTGGGAAGGCTCAAAAGGTGCGTTGCTGGAAGAAATTATGGGAGAACGTGATGCCCTTCGGTGATATATATGAATCTGTAACCATACCCAGTCCGCACTCTATGCACACTAAACGGAACGATTGTTTCGCCATCTAACAGTTTTATCTCACCTTCAATTGGCTTGTACCTTCCAAAAATAGCGAACGGAATTGTTCCGCCCATATCAAAACACGCTTTAAATTTCCCCTTGGGAGGCTGTTTTAGGGTGACTGCGAGATGCCTATTATTTAAGCACGCAAAACGCTGAAAAGTTGAATCATCTTAGACATGTCTAAGATGGAAAACAAAAAGGCCGCTTTTTAGCGGCCTAAGTGTTTGAATTTTGGCTCCCCGACCTGGACTCGAACCAGGGACCTGCGGATTAACAGTCCGTCGCTCTACCGACTGAGCTATCAGGGAATTGATGCGGGCGCTATACTAACGGCAGAAGGTGTTTCGGTCAACCTTTGAAGTGCTTTAAAGGTCAGATTTGTAGCAAGGGGGAGGTAATGATTCAACTCAATTACAATGGGCATCATGGATAAAAAAACAGTCCTCATCAAAACGCCTGTAGGTGAAGTCACTATGTCTAGCATGTCCGGGGACATGAAGAGAGTGATGATGCTCATTGATGATAAGTCCACTTTGGAAGAGGTGACCAAGCGTGCTCCGCCGAGCTTGCGCGGAGACCTGCCCGAAATCATTCAAAACTTGATCGATGCGGAGTTGATCAGAGATAAAGATAAGGTCGTTGCGGCCCCCAAGATTGTCGCTCCGAAGATTGTCGCTCCCAAACCGGTAACACCCCAAGTCAGTGAAGAGCTCGATTTCACCTCTATGGTGGCTAGTCCCACACCGGCAGTCCTAGCTGAAGAGGCAGCAAAGCTAAAAGCCCAACATGAGGCTGAACTTAAAGCGAAACAACTAGCAGAAGCGGCGCGATTGCAAGCCGAACAGGAGGCATTGCGCAAGAAATCCGAATTGGAGGCCGCTGCGAGAGTCAAGGCCGAAGCAGATGCCGCACGCATCAAAGCAGAACAAGAAGCTGCGCGCCAAAAGGCGGAGATGGAAGCGGCCAAGGCACGTGCCGAGGCCGAGGAAAAAGCCAAAGCACTGGCTCAGGAACGCGCAAGACAAGAAGCCGAAGCTGCTCGTCTCAAGGCAGAGCAAGAGGCGGCGCGCATCAAGGCCGAGCAGGAAGCCGCACGCGTCAAAGCGGAATTAGCCGCGGCGGAAAAAGCCAAAGCTGAGGCTGAGGCTGCGCGCATCAGGGCAGAGCAAGAAGCAGCTCGCGTGAAAGCCGAGTTGGAAGCTGCGAAAGCGCGCGCCGAGGCGGAAGCGAAGGCATTGGCTGAAGAGCGTGCAAGACAAGAGGCGGAACTCGCTCGCTTGAAAGCTGAACAGGAGGCTGCACGTATCAAGGCAGAGCAAGAGGCGGCCAGGATAAAAGCGGAACAGGAAGCCGCAGCACGTGCAAAAGCAGAAGCTGAAGAGAAAGCCAGACAAGAAGCGGAAGCGGCAAGAATAAGAGCTGAACAAGAAGCCGCTCGCATCAAGGCTGAACAGGAAGCCATAGCGCGTGCAAAAGCAGAAGCAGAGGTGCGAGCCAGACAAGAAGCGGAAGCGGCAAGAATAAAAGCTGAACAAGAAGCCGCTCGTATCAAGGCGGAGCAAGAAGCGGCAATCGCGAAAGCAGAGTTGGAGGCAGCCAAGGCACGGGCTGAGGCGGAAGCAAAAGCTCTGGCCGAAGAGCGCGCGAAACGTGAAGCAGAAGCGGCTCAGCTCAAGGCAGAGCAGGAGGTGGCAAAGATAAAAGCGGAACAGCAAGCGGCAGAACGCGCTAAAGCAGAAGCTGTCGAGCGTGCGAATGCCGCTGAAGCTGCTCGTGTTAAAGCCGAGCAGGAAGCCGCTGCACTACAAGCTGCTCAGGCAAAGGCGGCAGAGAAGGCAAGGCACGATATACAGTCGGCCAAGCAAGAGACATCGGCGGCTACGGCAAAAAATACTGATGCGCCAGCTCCATTCCAGATCAATCTGGATCTGTTGAATGCGAATATCGTTGCACCTGAGTCTGTACAACCTGCTCCTCATTTGGATGCCAAATTGCAGGCTGAACAGGAAGCTGCGCAGCGTGCTGCTGCAGAAGCAAAAGCTCTGGAAGAACAGAAAGCCAAGCAAAAAGCCGCAGAAGAGATAGCTAGGCTCAAAGAAGAGCAAAAGGCGGAGCGCGTTCGGGAGGAGCAAGAAGCTCGTGCGAAGGAAGAAGAGCAGGCGCTAGCCGCGGAACAGGCCAATGCTTGGGCCGAAGCAGAGCAACGCGCCAAGTTGCAGGCGAATCTGAACGCCGAGCAAGCCGCACAGCAGGCTGCGATTGCCCAAGCCAAGGCAGTACAAAAGCCAACCCTCAAGGCGCGTCGAAAACCATTGCCTTTGGGCAGGATATTCATGGGATTTTTGGTGTTGGGTGTCGTGGTGATCTTCGTGTTGCCTCTAGTCTGGCCGCTACAGGAATTCATCGCACCGATCGAGAAACGAATCTCGGCACAACTGAAGCAACCCGTGAAGATCGGCGGCATGAGTGCGGCGATATTGCCCATGCCGAAAGTCGAATTGCAAAACGTGAGTATTGGTGCGGGCGATGAGCTCAAAGCGTCGACAGTCGCCATCTACTTCGATCCGCTGACCCTGTTGTCCGAGCAAAAGGTCGCCAGTGATGTCGAGTTCCAAGGTGTGAATGTGGATGGGAGGCGTTTGGAAGCATTGATGGTCGCATTGAAGGGAGCGGGTGGAGATGCGCAGTATCGCCTGCGTCATATGACGATTCAGGGTCTTCAAATCAATGCCGAGGGGATTGTGCTGCCATCAGTAAAAGGCAGCGCGGATATTGTCCAAGGTCAATTCACCCGTGTTGTTTTGCATAGCGAAGACGATAAGTTCAATGTCGAGATTGTGCCGGTTGAGAACCGTTGGCAGCTTAGCTTCGGCATCAAAGAGGGTACATTGCCGTTATTGCCGGATGTGATGTTCAGTGATTTCACCGCCAATGGGTTGATAGGTGATGGCGAGGTCGATTTCAGCGAGATCGATGCGCACGCCTACGGGGGCATTCTTTCTGCAAGAGGCAAGTTGACTTGGCGCAAGGGGTGGCAGGCTCAAGGCCGGATACAAGCAAAAACGATGGAGCTGGAAAAACTGTTCCCCAAGTTCGGACTCTCTGGCGAAGTGTTCGCAGATGGCACGTTTTTGATGCAGGGTGCCAAGCTGGCTCAGTTGGGTGATGCCCCCAAGTTGGACGGTTCGTTCTCTGCCAATAAGGGCGTAATCAATGGCATGGATATGGTCGAAACGGCACGGTTGTCCAGTCGTGACCATCTGCCGGGAGGGCGGACTCACTTTGATGTATTGACTGGGGCGGTGCAGTTGGAGAACCACAATCGACATTTCCGCCAAGTCAAGATTGCATCAGGGATGCTGAATGCGACCGGCTCTTTCGATATCTCGGCAGACGATCAAATATCCGGAAGTTTCAATGCGGAAATCAAGATGCGCGCGGGGAATAATTCTCTTGCCTTGTCCGGTACGCTGGAAGAACCCAAGTTACAAGCACGCTGATCCTATTCGGATCTTGCTGCTGGGAAGTGAAAAAGCCGGAGGTCTTCCGGCTTTTTCATTTGGCTGAATACGAAGCGATCAACTCAGTGCTTTGACGATTCGCTCCAGTGCATTGCGAGATTGTGGTTTCGGCATGACCTGAAGGTTAGCCTTCACCGCAACCTCAAGCCAGTGCTTTCGCTATACGCTCCAGCGCATTTTTGAGATTGTCCATCGAAGTGGCGAATGACAAACGGACATAACCTTCGCTACCGAATGCCGATCCGGGAACGACGGCAACGCCTGCCTGCACTAGCAGGTATTCAGAGAACGCGATGTCTGTCGCTTCTTTGATGATGCCCTTCTGATGCAATGTGGCAATCGCTTTGCGTGCATCGGGGAAGGCATAGAACGCGCCACCCGCCATGATGCAACTCAGCCCCGGGATCTTGTTCAGCTCATTCACCACGAAGACGTGACGTTCACGGAACGCCTTGAGCATCGGGGCGATGCAGCCTTGGTCACCGTTCAATGCGGCTTCGGCGGCCACTTGCGAGATCGAGGTCGGGTTGGAGGTGCTTTGCGACTGCACATTCTCCATCGCGGTGATGATGTTCTCCGGTCCCGCGGCATAGCCGATGCGCCATCCGGTCATCGCGTAAGCCTTTGACACGCCGTTCAGCACCATGGTGCGCGGATACAGGTCAGGACAGGCATCCAGGATGTTGACGAATTTCGCATCGGTCAATGCGATGTGCTCGTACATATCGTCAGTCGCGATGAGGATGTTCGGATGTTTGCGCAACACCTCGCCCAAGGCCTTCAGGTCTTCCAATGTATAGACCGCACCCGATGGGTTGCTCGGGCTGTTGATGACGACCATCTTGGTCTTCGGCGTGATGGCCGCGGCCAACTGTGCCGGAGTGAGTTTGAAACCCTGTTCGATACCGGCTTCGACGATCACCGGTTTACCTTCGGCAATGATGACAATATCGGGATATGACACCCAGTAAGGTGCCGGAATGATGACTTCGTCGCCAGGATTGATAACGGCTAGCGAGAGATTGAAGAAGCTCTGCTTGCCACCGCAGGAAACGAGGATCTGTTTCGCGCTGTAGTCCAGTCCGTTGTCGCGCTTGAACTTGGCGATGATGGCTGCTTTCAGAGAGGGGGTTCCACCAACGGCGGTGTATTTAGTGAAGCCTTTGTTGATGGCCGCGATGGCGGCATCCTTGATGTGTTGCGGAGTATCGAAATCCGGCTCGCCTGCACCCAGTCCGATGATGTCTTTGCCCTCGGCTTTCAACTTCGCCGCGCGGGCGGTGACAGCAAGGGTGGGGGAGGGTTTGATGGCCTGTACGCGAGTGGAGAGAGACACGATATTTCCTTGGGGTTGAACAATGTTGCGGATTATACCTGTGCCGCCGTTCGGGGTGAACGCGTATCGCTATATGCCTTGAACCTCGGTTGCGGCCTCATGTGTCCAATAGCGGCGGTGTGTCTTGCGGTGGCGCTCTACCTGCAACCCCTGTGCGTTCAGGTCGATGAGGATGGCTCCATCGGCATCGGAACGTAATCTCTCCACCCCCAGAATTTCGTAACGTTGCCATATGTCCGGATGCGGGTGGTGGAAGCGATTGCGGTAACCGGATGTGAATACGACATAGTGCGGTGCGACCTTGCCCACAAAAGCCTGCGAAGACGAGCTCTTGCTGCCATGATGTGGCGCGACCAGCAACGTGGAAGGCAATCTGTCCTCATGAAGGTCGAGCAGACGTGCCTCGGCAGCCTTTTCGATATCGCCAACCAGCAAGATAGATTGCGTGCCGATACTGATGCGCAGAACACAGCTCTGATCGTTGTCATGCTTCTTGTCTGATGCTTCAGGTACGGCGGGATGGAGAACTTCGAACGTCACGCCATCCCACTCCCAGAGTTGCCCGTCGCTACAAGGCTTGTGCTGCTTGCTCATGCCCAACAAGGGATGCTCGGCTTTCAGCGATGATGACACCCACTCGACGGGCAAAGCCTGTAGCACCGAGCTGGTGCCGCCGATATGGTCGATGTCGTCATGGCTCAACATCAGGCCATCTAGTTGATCGATTCCAAGTCCGCGTAACGAGGGGACGAGGATGCGATTGCCGCTATCCGCTTCTCCCGCGAAATCCGGCCCGGTGTCGTAAAGCAAGGCGTGGTTGCGTGTCTGCACCGCGACCGCCAATCCTTGTCCCACATCGAACACGATGATGCGTGCAGTGCTCTCGGCGGGTGGGGGCGGCGTAACAAGAAACATCGGCAACAGCAGGATGACGCCAAAGATGCGTAACGGAAAACCGCGCGGGGCCAATAACCAGAGCGCACCCAACACACCGCAAGCGATACTCCAAACAGGCGGTGCATGCTGTGTCCAGACCGCCAACGGCAAATCTTCCAATCGTTGCAGTAGCCACATGCACAGCGCCATCGCCTGATGCGCAAGATAGAGCATCCATTCGAAGGGCGGCAGCGTGCCGAGTAGGGTGAGCGGGACGACCACGAAGCTGACCAAGGGGATGGCGAAGGCATTGGCGACGGGCGACACCAGCGACAACTGTTGGAACAGCGCCAACAAGGGCGGAATGAGTCCGATGGTCATCGCCCACTGCACCTTGCCGTATTCCAGCAACCAGTGCGATCTTCCGAAGCGGTTGGCGGTGACGTAGAAGATCAATGCGACCGCGCCGAACGACAACCAGAATCCGGGTGATAAAACTGCCCAAGGGTCAGCCAGCAATACGACCAGCAATGCCGCAGCCAGCATCTGGCTGGGAGCGACGTTGCGCGAGAGCAGCAGCATCACGGCGAAGGTGGCGAGCATGAAGAGCGTGCGCTGTGCGGGTATCTCGAAACCTGAGATCAGGGTGTAGCCCAGAGCCGCAAGCAGCCCCACCAAGGCGGCAGCTTTGCGCGCAGGAAAGTACAACATCAACTTCACACTGCGCCGCCACAGCCAGTAGGTGAGCGCGAAGAACAGGCTGGCGAGCATGGTAATGTGCAGACCGGAGATGCTCATCAAGTGGTTGACTCCGGTGTGCGTGAACAACTGCCATTCGGATTGCGAGATGCTGGCTTGGTCACCGATGGCGAGTGCCACGAGGATGCCGGCGTAGGGCGCATCGCCCAAGGTCTGTTGGAAATGCGTGCGCACCGATTCGCGCAACTGTTCGATGAGGTAAGCGGGTGAACTGGTCGTCAACGCCAGCTTCTGATTGTCGCCCTTGGCATATACATAGCCGGTGGCGCGCAGGTTGCGTTCCAACGCCCATGCCTCGAAATCGAATCCGTTCGGGTTGCTTGTCCCGTGCGGATGTTTCAAGCGCACCGTGAAGCGCCAACTCTCACCCGCGTGGATATCCAATGCCGAGCCTGCATCGCCGTCGTAAGTCGCAAGCTGGATGCGTCGCGGAACATGCACGTTTTCAGTCTGCACACTTTTTACTTCGAAAGCGAAACGCAGACCGCGTTCGTGCGAGCGCGGCATCTCGGCCACGATGCCGGTGAGTGTTATGTTCTGACCCTGCCACTCATTCGGCAAGTTGTCTGCCATGCGTGACTGAGCGACCCATGCCGCATAGGAGAAGCCCAAGAGGACAGCGCAGAAGAGGATAAGTGCGCGACGAGCGATACGAATCGAAGCCATACCGCTATCAGGCAGCAGCAACAAGAGTGCGGCCAAGGGCCAATAGACAGGCAGTTCCGGCAACACGGCCTGTTGTTGCAGATACCAGACGCCGATAGCAAAGCAGATGGAGAACGAGACCATATGTGTAGCGTAACCGACACATACACGGGCTACAATCGCGCCATGCGCAAATTCTTTCGAAGTCGTTTACCCAACTCGGACAGCATTAAGAAGATACGGTGGTTACAGCCGGTCGAGCATTGGTTGCGCCATCCCAATCTGTGGCATCTGCATCGCCGCTCGGTCGCCGGCGGTGTCGCGCTCGGATTGTTCTGCGGTTTGATCCCCGGCCCCTTGCAGATGCTTGCGGCAGCCTTGTTGGCAGTGTGGCTGCGCGTCAATCTTCCCGTCGCTCTTTTCACCACCCTATATACCAACCCGTTCACCATCGTCCCTCTGTATCTGTTCGCCTATGAGATAGGGGTGTCGGTGTTGGGAGAGACCGATGAAATGGTGGTACGCGATTTTCCTGAATTGCATCTGCACGACTGGTTCGATCCCTTATGGAATTGGCTGCTCTCTTTGGGTAAACCTATCCTGATCGGCCTGCCTATCCTGGCGGTCAGTCTGGCCTTGATAGGCTATGTGCTCGTGCGATTGGGCTGGCGCGCGGTGGTGGTGTGGAAGTGGAGAAGCCGCAAGCCGCACTAAAATAGTCGGGAACTATTTCATCCAACACACCTCTGAGGCTACGTCTGGTGAAGCAAGCTGGACATGTGCATCAACAATAAAGAGGTGATCAAATGAAAAAAGCTTATGAAGGTGTCGCAAGGTTCGTTCGTTGGGTAGTGACAGGCGTGGTCTCGTTCGTCGTAGCGCTACCGACTTTCACATCCGTCAGCACTTCCATTTAAGCGACACGAATCACAACGCCCCGGTGCCTAGGTACCGGGGCGTTTTATTTGACGGCATCAGAACTCTGCTTGTACGCCGAACGAGATGGGTAGCACGAAAGGATAGACCGGAGTCTTTCGTGTATAGGTGGGGTCGTAGCTGTATCCCACCACGTTCTTCTGCCCATACAAATTGTTCCACTCGAAATACATCTCCATCTTGTAGCCGTCCATTTTCATTGCGCGTTCAAGCCTGACATCAAGCTGATGGAAGAAGGGGAGTGTGCCGGAGTTAATGGCGGCGTAGTTGGGGATGGGCCTGCCATCAGGATAGGTTCCCAAGCTGCCGTTGATGGGGGTGTAGGGTGTGCCTGAATGCGCCTTCCATTTGACACCCAGCGTCCATTCGCTATCCAGTTCGTAGTTGGCTACCACAGTGGCATTCACGGGTTGATCCAGGGCGAAGCGGAAAGATTGTCCGGTGAGATCGTTCTGTCTGCCGGAGTGCGACAGCGACAGGGCCAACCAGCCGGAGAGTTGTTCGCCCGTTTCTTTCTTGACCAGCATCTCCAGACCATAGGCTTTGCCGCTTGCGCCGTTGACGTAATTGAGCAGCGGGTCGTCCACGATCAGGTTGCTGAACTTCTTGTAATAGGTTTCGGCCTTCCATGACCACAGCGAGTCCACCTTGTGTGAGATGCCCAAGACACTGTGATCTGCGCGCAGATGCGAGAGGTTGGGATTGCCGAACTGTTGTGCGATCTGCTGGCCGGTAGGCATCTGGTTGTGTCGTCCCCAGCCTGCGGTCAGCAAGGTATCAGCGGTGTACTCCCACTCGATGCCGAGGCGTGGTTCCGTGTATGACTTGCGCAGATAATCCTCAAAGCTGCGGCGAATACCGCCGACCAACGTCACAGTCGATGCGATGCGCTTACGGTCTTGTGCCGACACATCCCATCCATGCGAATAGAAGCGATCCGTCAGTTGTCGTTGCGGCGCGCTGGTGAGGTCGCAAGCGGGATTGAACTGGGTACAGGTCGCGTTCTTCAGGTCGGCATCGATCTTCACCAGGGCGCGCTCGTAATTCGCCCCCAATGCCAGCTCATGTCCCTCATTGATAGGTAGCGTCAGATGCTCACGCAACATCCAACTGTCTTGGGCTAGGTAAAGGTTACCTGCGCTTCCCACAGACTGTTTGAGATCGGAAGTCATGTGTTCCAAAGCAAGTTTGTTGAAGGCACTATCGAACAACACAGAATCCAACACGGCTGCCTGCATGGTGTAGGCATCACCCAAGGAGATGGCGCCAGCCAGCACGGGCTGCTTCTTGGCGATATCGGTATCGCCCCCAATTTGCAATCTCAATTTGTCATTGGAACCCTGAGCGTGGAAGGTCAGCTTGTCGCCACTCGCCAACTTCCACACGTACTTACCCTGATAGTCGGAATAGGAGGGGATCTGCACCGTGATCCCGTTCTGCTTGATGTTCTTGAGGAGCAGGTCGATGTAGCTGCGGCGGGCGGCGAAATAGAAAGACTGATTCTCGTTGATCGGACTCTCGATCAACGCATCGGCGGCCAATAGATTGATGTTGACCTTACCACCCAGCTTATCGTTGCGGGGTTCGCGCAATGCCACATCGATGACTGCTCCGGTGACATCCCCGTAACGCGGTGCGAAAGCGGCACTGTAGAGGTCGAAATCAGTGACGAGATCGGCATTGAACACACTCACACCGACCACGTTGAATATCTTGCCTATCGGCAGTGAATCGACGTAATAAGCGTTGTCGCCGGGACCGGAGCCGCGCACGGCAGGCTCGTCATTGCGTCCCGAGACCACACCCGGTAATGCCTGCAATCCCTTTAATGGATCGCCGCCGGTTCCCGCCACCTTGCTCAATTGCTTGCCGCTGATCACGTTTTTGCTCACACGGTCAGGGCTACGCTCACTGACCACGGTGACTTCCGAAAGTGTCTCTGGTTCGCGCTTCTCCTTGTCTTTCGGAGTGCTGGTGATGACCGAGTCCTCGGCATGGGCAGTCAGAGCGAAAGCGAATAGAAATAGCAAAGCGAAACGCATGAATCGAACTCCGGAGTTATGTTCATCCATATTCAATTGAATTGAATCGAAGGCGACATCGTGATTGAACATCAGGATGTTTGCAATTTGTTGATGCGCCGACTGGCGGTTGGCGCCTTGACGCCGAGCGGGAGCAGCGTTTGCAGGGCCGCGCGTCCCGCCTTGGTCAGCGCATAACAAGTCTGGATGCGTCCCGCGCTATCGTCCTTGCGCATTGCCACGTAATCGGCGGCGATGAGTTTCTTCAGGTGCGAATCCAGATTGCCATCCGACACATCAAGCTGCCGTTTCAATTCGGCAAAAGTCGCCTCACCCGCTCCCGCCAGAAAGGCGGTGAGCTGGGTGCGCAAGGGTTGGTGCAATAAGGGGTCTAGTGTTTCCATAGCATCGCCAATACAGGAAGTGTTGAGGCACAGGCTAACCAAACGGTTGATTGCGTCAGGTCGAGTTGTCGGGTGGCTTGTTGTGTCATGTGATTGACCCGATGGATCAGAACGTCTGTCCGAATTTGAAATAGAGCCGGTTACCGCTATCGAGATCAAAACCGTGCGCGATGCCTACGCTCAATGGGATGAAGAGTTGGTAAAACAATTTGGTCTCTGCGTTGAGTTCGACACCGATGCCTCGATAATATCGAGAGGGCGATGCACCTTGATTCCACACGCCACCCGTATCCATAAACAGCGTTGCCGAGAGGCGGTTGATGCCGACGGGGGGCGACATCGCCGCGCGGTCGATGTCGGCAATCGGTGTTTGCCAACCAAGGCTGATGGTGCGCGCGTTGTCGCCTTGCAGCGCCAGTTCACTTCCGGCGTAACCGTGCAGCGGCAGGCTGCGCTGGTTGAGAGTCGGGGCGAGCAGTCCGTTGTTGTAGCTGTATGCACCGCCAAGCTGGAAGGGTTCGGTGAGGCCGGAAGCATGGGCTTCTGTCCAATGCGCACTCAATACGGTGTTGCCGATGGGCCACAATTTCTGTGCATCCGCACGCACGACATGGCCGTCGAAGTAGTTGTTGAACGGGCGGTAGCTTTCAAAAATCAAGCGTGCGAACGAGCCCCGATTGTATTCGGTGGCATACCAGGCCGACTCGCGCGAATCGTATTGCACGAAGGCCGCAGCCACCCGCTCCAACTGGGGTTGGTAGGAAAAATAATTCACAAATACACGGTCAGTGCTTTGTTGGGCTGCGCCAATGCCCAAGTAAAAGCGCCGTTCACTGCGTTCCCACGGTTGCATCGAGACCCATTGCGCGCTGGTGGCGCGGTCATAGATCGTGGTGGTCTCCTTGCCGTTTGCGCCTGTCCATTGGCGCGCCAACAGATCGCGGGCGATGCTGAAATGGTGACGATTGAGGTAGCTGTAGCTGATGCTGCCGAGGGGTTCGCCTTGCGAGAATTCCCACATCGCGTTGGCCGTGTAATTGTGCCAGCGCATCGCGTCCGAGCCGTAGGTGGCGATGCC
>JARCRR010000147.1 GCA_029850565.1 Gallionella sp.
TTTCGCGCAATAAATCCGACAATGCTCCCGCCAGTGGATGCTGCTGATCAACGAGATGCTCATTTAAGTCTAGAGAAATCGCCGCTGTGAATTTCCTTAACGAATCCAGCTCTGCTGGCGGAGTGGAATACATGATTCCGACGGTGGTGGACTCCGGCAACGCAGAAGCAATCAAAGCCAGTTGCCGCTGTACAGGCTGATCCATAAAGATGGCAGAAAAGGTTGGAGAAGGAGCACGCTGCAACTTCTCAAATCCGTTGCGGGGAACAAAGACGTTTAGAACCGGACGATCCAGCGTGGCTTGCAAATTAGCTGCCTTCATGCCGACCGCAATCACCAGATCAACATCATCCCCGATCTGATCGCCCTCACGATGCGCACGCACTTTGTGCTGCATCGAGACGTTTCCTTGAAATGCCTTGATGAATTCCTGATATGCGCTCCCGCTCTCGCCATACACGATAGCGATACGCAAAGGCTCGGCGTTTACAGAATGAAAGAACGCAAACAACGACAGCAGTCCGGCGGACAAAACCCGACTGTTGAGAGAGAACACCGGGGTATAGGAAGATGCCCGGATAGAAAATAATCGTCTCAGTAAAATAAACCCGCCGTTCACTCAAGAGATATAAATTCTGAAGTACAGCTCGCAGTCACCTGCGATACATTGCATGTTGCTGCTGTACAACAGCCGCATCCCCCTAATGATGATTTTTATTGTTCTGCCCGCAATGTTGCCAATGTACTCTTAATCAGCCGTGATTTCCGAAGTCACATTCGATTCAAAGAGGATGTCCGTGATGCTAGAAATTCAGCGTTGCTGTCAGCCATCCACGCCGGGGGAACAAAACGTTGGCTGTTGGGTTGATCGTCCCGTATTTCGTGTAGTTGTCGCGTGTCGCATTTTGCACGACCAATGCCACTTCTGCGCTATTCCCACGATCAAATTTGATTGTCTTTGCAATGCGCAAATCCAATCGTTGCATTTTTGTCTCGGGAGTCACGTCGGTGCTGACATTGATCACTCGCACAGCCCCCCTGTAGTAATAACCTGCGCTGAATTGCCAGTCATCTGGAAGGCGCTCCGACAACAACAGGCTGGCACTATGAGTGGGAACGATCTGCGGAAAAAGATCCATGAACTCGCTTTGATAGAGTGTCCTTACAAAATCTCCGAAAGTGGGAAAGGTTGCAGGCTTAACCGGACTGGGACTCATCGTACTGAAATATTGGGTCGGATAATTGCCAAAACTAGCCGAGGCTTCTTGATAGGCATAATTTGCCGACACAAAACTCCGCCCCTCATCCCAATGATACTTAAGAGTACTTTCCAACCCTTTGTATTCGGCAGATATCATATTCTTAAAACTATCCGCGGGCGTAACCATGGGATATTTATCCCAGAAAATCATGTCCGTCACTTGATCGATATAAGCTCTAGCGTCCACCGTGACTCCCAGCGATTTGAACTCTCCCATGTAGCCAATTTCTTTTGACAGGATCTTTTCAGGTGTGAGCGGTGTCAGGGGTGGCACGTACACGCCCCCCAACACCGTGTTATTTGCATCCATATAAGCTTCTGCCATCACTGGGCTGCGTGTGGCGGTGGACACACCAAATCGCACCGTATGTTGCGGAGTGATGTGGTAATTAAGGGAAGCGCGCGGCGAATTATCCTTATACCCCATCCCGTTGTCCTCGAACATCGTGCCGATGTTCAACACAGCGGACTGCGAGACACGCCACTCATCATGCAAGAACACTTGCCAAGGGTTGATCGTATACGGACGCCCCAAGAATAGTGGGAAATCCGCATAATCGCGACTCATCACCCCACCCCATACCAAACGATTGCTGTCGCCCAATTGTTGCGTGTTCTGCAACTCCAGCACGTTTCGCATGCTAGCGACTCTTTGCTGGGTGTAGCCCTGAGCAGCAGGGATCGGCGGATTCAATCCCCTGCAAGTCAGTGCATCGATACACAGATAAGGATCCAATGAGCGGTGCTCGTTGTGCGAGTACGTCAGCTTGCTCTCATTATTTGCCGACCAACTATGTAGCCAACTGAGCTGTTGGAAATCGGTTTTCGCCGTGGTCTCTCGGAAGGCTTCTGGTAGACGATTAATGACACCCAGACCATACACACCGTTACTACTTCCTAACTGTACGTCAAAGCTGTCTGCCCCATTCGGGTGGTAGTTACTACGAAAATTGATCAAACGTGTTGAGTTATGGTCGTTCAAGACTGTGTTATCCAATCCGAGATCCGAGCGATAGCCTAGAGAGACACGATAGTCGAACTCAGTTCCCGCCCGGCCGAAGCGAGCGGAAACATCGGTTGCATCTCCCCTCGTCACCGATACGCTTCCTCCATGCTGACTAAAGGCCTCACGGGTGATGATATTGATCACCCCGTAAAACGAATTCGTACCATGCGAAGCAGATGATGGGCCACGCACCACTTCGATTCGTTCGATATCCTCTATCTGAATCGGAAGGTCCGCCCAACTCACGCCGCCGAACGGCGGTAGATAGACGCTGCGCCCATCGATCAGTATCTGCATACGGCGGGAATATTCATCCGTTGCACCATGAAACGACACCACAGGACGATTTGCATCGGCAAAACCCACATACATCCCTGGAACCAGACGCATCAACTCGGGCACAGTGCGGAAACCAGATGCCTTGATCATGGGCTGGTCAATCACGGTCATCGCATTCGGCGTTTCGGAAATTGGTTGTGCCAAGCGTGAAGCACTGAGGACGACAGGAAATTCTTGTAGGTAGGATTGCTCGGTGATGGCTTCATCAGAAGCGACAACGGATGACGAAGTGAGAATCAAAAATACAAACTGGAGGATTCTATTGAAAATCAAGTGGCGATACATAAACCCTCGCACAAACAAACTGAATTTGATTTCTTATCTCACCAATGTTGCATCGCTCGACTCGTCACCAACTCTGAAAAGCCAGTTTTGAAATGACAAAACCGTGTGAAGAACTGGTCGGGGCGAGAGGATTCGAACCTCCGACCACGTGCACCCCATGCACGTACGCTACCAGGCTGCGCTACGCCCCGAAGGCGAGGATTATAGCAGAGCAAACTTTTTCTTGAAGTGCTTTTGAGGAGATGCTGCCTAGTTCAGGCACGAAGCAAGCTCAAAATTTCTTGTAGCTCACGGCGAATATGAAGGTCGTTAGGAACGCTGTTTGTGACTGGTGTTTTCTCAGCCTGACGGCTGTCTAGATGTTGTTGATCGAGCCGACTGCGGGCACCACTGATGGTGAATCCTTCTTCATACAACAACTCGCGGATACGGCGTATCAACAGAACTTCGTGATGTTGGTAGTAACGGCGGTTGCCACCGCGTTTGACGGGTTTGAGCTGAGTGAACTCCTGCTCCCAATAACGCAAGACATGCGCTTTGACTCCGCACAACTCGCTCACTTCACCGATGGTGAAGTAGCGTTTTGCCGGGATGACCGGCAATTCTGAATCAACTACGTGTTGTTCCATGATAGGTCTTCTCTACCATGCTTTTCAGCTTTTGACTTGGGTGGAACGTCACTACGCGTCGAGCGGTGATGGGAATCTCTTCACCAGTCTTAGGGTTACGGCCAGGGCGTTGTGGTTTATCACGCAATTGAAAATTTCCGAAGCCGGAAAGTTTGACACTATCTCCCTTCTCCAACTGCATGCGGATCTCCTCAAAGAAAGCTTCCACCATGTCTTTTGCTTCGCGTTTATTCAACCCGACTTTTTCGAATAGTAAGTCTGCCAATTCTGCTTTGGTCAATGTCGTCGTCATTACTTTCCCTTCAACTACGTAGCTGCGCGCCGTATTTCTTTAGTGCATCCACCAAGATAGCGATGCTCGGTTCAATCTCTGATTCAGTGAGTGTTTTTTGAGTATCTTGTAATAACACACGGAATGCAAGGCTTTTTTTGCCTTGCTCGACACCCTTTCCACGGTACAGATCGAACAGTCCGATGTCTCCCACATAGGGCGCTTTTGCCTCGCGCATCGCCGTCAATAATGTATCCACAAACACCCCCTCGTCTGCCAAAACCGCGATGTCTCGACGCACGGGTGGTACGCGCGAGATATCCATCATTTTGGGAACTAGAGATCGGGTCAAAGCACTCAAATCAATTTCGAACCATACAGGCGGATTCGGTAGATCGTATTGCTGCTGCCATTGTGGGTGTAACTCACCAATCCAGCCCACCTCTTTGCCATCCAGCAATATCCTTGCCGATCGGCCCGGGTGCGAGGCTGCATGTGGCATGGCTAGGAAATTTAGTCTTTGCGGCGGGAACAGCGCTTCGACGTCACCCTTCACATCATAGAAATCCACATTGCGTGACGGTACGCTCCATTGTTCGGATTGCGCACCGCCGTAGGCCAACCCAGCCAAACGTTCTTGTTGCATATATCCATTCGCCGCCGTTGAAAAACAGCCTCCCACTTCGAACAAACGAACTCGGGTCTGCTTGCGTGCCAGATTGGTTCGTAGTGATTCCAACAGACCGCCCAACAAGCTGCTACGCATGACGCTCATCTGACTGGCGATAGGATTCTTCAAAGCGATTGGCGCGGCATTGCCGCACAAGTCACGCTCCCAAGCAGAATCAACGAAGGCGTAATTGATGGTTTCCTGATAATCGCGCGCCACCATTGCCTGTAGCAGTTTAGCCAAAGGACGTTGTGCTTCGATGCGGGGCAGGATACTCATGTGCGCTTGAATCGGTGCAGGTTGAATGTTCTCGTATCCATGCACACGAGCGACTTCTTCGATCAAGTCTTCTTCGATCTCGACGTCAAAACGATAGCTCGGCGGTGTCACTGAAAACTCTTCGCCCTGCTGCTGGAACACCATACCGAGTCGCGACAAGATCTGCGCGATCTGCTCAGACCGTAGCGAGACACCCAACACGCGATGCACACGCGATGTGCGCAATTTGACCGGATGGCGCACTGGCAGCACACCCCGCACTTCAGTCACTACGCCTGCTTGTCCACCGCAGATTTCCAGTATTAATTGAGTCGCACGATCCAGTGCGAATGTTGTTGCAGCAAAGTCGACACCACGCTCAAAGCGATAAGAAGAGTCTGAGCTAAAGCCAAGGCGGCGTGATTTACCCACGATGGCGCCAGGAGCGAAGAACGCGCTTTCCAGGAATATCTCCGTCGTGGCATCGTCCACCGAGCTATCCGCCCCGCCCATCACACCGGCCAAAGCAATAGGCGCTATTGCATCCGCGATCACCAGCATGTCGTCTTGCAGATCGACAGTCTGCTCATTCAATAATTTCAGTTTTTCTCCAGCGCGCGCAAAGCGAATTTCTATGTCGCCATTCAGTTTATTCAGGTCGAATGCATGCAATGGCTGGCCCAACTCCAGCAACACATAGTTGGTCACATCGACCAGTGCGCTGATGCCACGCAGACCGCAGCGCTCCAAACGCTTGATCATCCAGTCTGGTGTCTTCGCCTTGGCATCCACACCAGAGATCACACGTCCTGTGTATAACGGACATGCTGAAGTCGCCGCCACCTTGACTGCTCTAGTCTGTACATTTGTTTTTTCGACAGTCACTGCATAAACAGGCTGCAAGGGTGCATCAGTCAGCGCCGCGACTTCACGTGCTATGCCGTTCAGGGACAGACAGTCGCAACGATTCGGTGTGAGCTTGAGCGTGATCAGATGATCGTCCAGATCAAGATGCTCGCGTATGCTCTGACCAACGACAGCATCTACAGCCAATTCGAGCAAGCCACTGCTCTCCTCTGCCAATCCCAATTCTTTGGAAGAACACATCATGCCGAAGGACGCGATACCTCGCACTTTAGCTTGCTTGATCTCGATGCCGGGAAGCTTGGCACCCACTAATGCGCATGGCGCTTTCATACCCACTGTCACGTTTCCAGCGCCACAGACAATGGTCAATGGCTCGGCTTGACCGATATCTACCGTCAGGACATTCAGCCGGTCTGCGTCTGGATGTTTGTCCTTGGTCAACACCTGCGCGACAACAACCTTGTCGAAAGAGGCTGCCACAGGCTTCATCTCTTCGACTTCAAGCCCCGCCATCGTCAACAGATGCGACAACTCCTCGCTGGACAGCGAAGGATTCACAAGGCTACGTAACCAAGATTCTGAGAATTGCATAGTTAATTAAACTGCTTGAGGAATTGCACGTCGTTCTCAAAGAACAGACGCAGGTCA
>JARCRR010000148.1 GCA_029850565.1 Gallionella sp.
GGCGTAGGCGACTTCCATCTGTGCTTGTTGCGCATAGCGACCGTATGGATAGCGCGCCTGCAACGTCTCCAGACGCTTGATGGCGCGTTCGTAGCTGTGATCTTCCATCGCCTCTTTGGCTTGGGCATAGAGTTCGTCGGCAGAAGCGGATTTGTCGTCTTTGGTAGGGGAAGAACTGCAAGCAACCAAGGAGAGCAGCAGGAAAACAGTTAAAATACGACGCATGATAGAACCCGAAGAAGATTTACCCGATTATAGCAAAGACGACGACTCATCCGACTTGCTTGAGATGCAGGTCCCGCTGGAACACGGCGGACTCCGTCTAGATCAGGCACTGGTCAAGATGTTCCCCGAATACTCCCGCAGCCGCCTGCAAGACTGGGTAGAGCAGGGCTTGGTCACCATCAATGGCAATGTCGGCAGCGTCAAGCAGAAGGTATGGGGCAACGAGAAGATAGCCGTCTCGCCGCAGTTGCATCCGTCCGAACAAGCTTATCAAGCCGAAGACATCCCGCTCGACATCGTCTATGAGGATGAATCCATCATCGTTGTGGATAAACCGGTCGGCTTGGTGGTGCATCCCGGTAGCGGTAACTGGACGGGCACTTTACTCAATGCGCTGCTGTACCACGCTCCCGAACTCAACGAAGTGCCGCGCGCCGGTATTGTGCATCGGCTGGATAAGGACACCAGCGGTCTGATGGTGGTCGCCAAGTCGCTGGTCGCGCAGACCGCGCTGGTGCGGCAGATGCAGTCGCGCAGTGTGAAACGTGAATATCTGGCACTGGTGTGGGGCGAACTGGATTATGGCGACACCATCAATGCGCCCATCGGGCGTCATCCTTCGCAACGCGTGAAGATGGCTGTGGTCGAGAACGGTAAAGAAGCCATCACGCATTACAGCATCGAAGCGAATTTTGCGAGCAGCACGCTGGTGCGTTGCCGTCTGGAAACGGGACGTACCCACCAGATCCGTGTCCACATGACCTACATCGGTCATCCTCTCGTCGGTGATGCCGTGTATCAGAAAGGTGTGCAGAAATGCCAGCCTGAAGTGCGCGAGTTGTTGAACGGCTTTCCACGCCAAGCATTGCACGCTACCCAACTCGCGTTGGAACATCCGCTCACGGGCGAGTGGATGGAATGGCACTCGCCATTGCCGGAAGATATGGAAGAGCTTCTGGACAAGCTCGACGAGGCAAGCGATGGTGTCGCTTAAGGATTGCATCGTTCCCGATTGGCCGGCACCCGCCAATGTCAAAGCGTTGCAGACCACGCGCAACGGTGGCATCAGTGTCGCACCTTATGACTCTCTCAACCTGGGTTCACACGTCGGCGACGCTCCGCGCGCAGTCGCGCACAATCGCCAACTGCTATCGTCGTTGATGCCGAGCGAGCCTGTGTGGTTGGAGCAGGTGCATGGAGTCATCGTGGCGAATGCTGATACCGCATCCTGCCTGCCCCAAGCTGATGCCTGTATCGCGCGGCATTCTGGTGCGGTGAGTGTGGTGATGACGGCGGATTGCCTGCCTGTGCTGCTGTGCGATGAAGACGGCACGGTGGTCGGTGCGGCACATGCCGGTTGGAAGGGACTTGCGGCAGGCATCATCGAGGCGACGGTGAGAGCGATGGATGTCGCGCCGCACAAGTTGATGGCATGGTTGGGGCCGGCGATCGGTCAGCAGGCGTTTGAAGTGGGAGAGGAAGTGCGTGCGGCTTTCGTCGCGCATCATGCGCGGGCTGCGGCAGCTTTCGTTGCCCATGATGCGCAAGGAAAATACCATGCCGATATCTACATGCTGGCACAGCAACGTCTCAATGAGATGGGTGTCGCCCGGGTCTTCGGTGGTGATTTCTGCACCTATCACCAGAAACAGGCTTTCTTTTCTTATCGCCGCGATGGGATGACGGGGCGCATGGGCACGTTCATCTGGCTGGATTGAACACTTCACCCTTATGAATCAGACATACACGCCGATCACCAAGACACAACGTAAGGTCGTACTTGCGGCCTGCTTCGGCACTTTCCTCGAGTGGTACGACTTCCTCACCTTTGCTTCGCTGGCGACCTATTTCAGTGTGTTGTTCTTCCCGCCTGAGAATCCGACGGCAGCCTTGTTGGCCAGCCTTGCCACTTTCGGCGTGGGTATGGTGGTGCGCCCGCTGGGTTCGGCTTTGTTCGGGAATCTGGCGGACAGATATGGTCGTCGTCCCATCTTCATCGCCACCATCTCGCTGATGGGCATCACGACGTTCTTGGTTGGCTTGCTTCCCACGTACGCACAGATCGGCATGTTGGCTCCTGCGTTATTGTTGTTGTTGCGCTTGCTGCAGGGTTTTGCGGTGGGCGGCGAGATCGGCGGTGTGGCGGTGTATCTCACAGAACATGCGCCTAACGGCAGGCGCGGTTTTTACACTAGCGTGCTGCAACTGATGGGGCCGCTCGGTATCCTGGTGTCGACCTTGCAGATCGTGCTGTTGCAGTTATATCTGTCACCCGAAGAATTCAGCGCATGGGGATGGCGCGTACCTTTCCTATTCTCGGCGGTGTTGTTGTTCATCTCTATCAAGACGCGCATGAGTTTGGAGGAGTCGCCCGTGTTCCGCGAGTTGCAAGAACAAGGCACGGTCTCCAAAGCGCCGCTACGTGAATGTTTGCGTGACAGGCGTACGCTGAAAGGCATGGCCTTGCTGTTCTTTTGTATCTCTGCAGGGGGGTCGCTGTTGTTCTTCTCCTCTCAGGTCTACACCAATGTTTTTCTGAAGTCTGTCGTGCGCCTCGATGCTCAGTTCGCCAGTACCCTG
This sequence comes from Gallionella sp., assembly GCA_029850565.1. Classification (GTDB taxonomy): domain Bacteria; phylum Pseudomonadota; class Gammaproteobacteria; order Burkholderiales; family Gallionellaceae; genus Sideroxyarcus. Next base: position 2,806 of record JARCRR010000148.1, read on the forward strand.
GTGATGACGAGCACGCTGTTGTTGTTCCCCCTCACCATCTTCTGCGGTTGGCTGTCGGACAGGGTGGGGCGCAGGCCGGTGTTACTCGCTGGATTATTGTTGGGCGCTGTCGCCATCCTGCCCGTGTTCAAAGGCTTGCAACATTACGGCAATCCGCAGTTGGAGCGCTTCAACAACGAGGTCGCGGTCACGCTTTATGCGAATGAATGCGACTACAGTCCTTTCCGCAAAGCGGCTAACGATTGCGAGCGCACTCAAGAGTTTCTCATCAAGAACGGAGTGTCGTACACGCAACGCCCGCAGGGCGACAAGATCGACGTCACCCTCAATATCGCCGACGGTGTCGAGATATATGGTTTCCACCCGGATGAGGTGGCTTCCGAACTGAAGAAGAAGGGCTGGATCGAGAAGGCGGACAGGGAACAAGCGGATGTAGTCATGTTGTTTTTGTTGCTAGTCGTTCCCGTGGTCGCAGTCGCACTCATCACGGGGCCGCAGACGGCAGTGTTGGCCGAATTGTTCGCTGCGCGCACGCGTTACACCGCTGCGGCGCTTCCGCATAACCTGAGTGCGGGCTGGATAGGCGGATTGTCTCCGTTCATGGTTACGCTCATCTCGGTGAATGCGGGCGATGCACTGGCGGGCTTGTGGTATCCGGTGGGCATGCTGATCTTCGCCTCCATCGTCGGTCTGTTGTTTCTGCCCGAGACTAAAGATGTGGTGTTGGATGAGTGATTCCCTCATCCCCACCCTTCTCCCGGAAGGAGGAAGGTTTTTCTTCTCTCGTCCTCTGGGAGAGGGGGTACACCCGCAAGGGGTAGGCCGTGGTTGTACGGGAATGAAGTCCCATCAACGCACGCTCAGGGTGAGTGTGGTTGCATAAGTTACAATGCGCGCCCTTAATGCTTTGCACCTGATATGACTATTCTTACTTGGATCATCCTCGCCAGTTTTCTCGGAGGCATCCTGAGTGTGATCGCGGCGGCGCTGTTCGCACTCAATGCGCGTTCCCAGTATTTGGGTGGGCTGGTGAGTTATGCCATCGGTGCTTTGCTCGGCGCGGTGTTCCTCGACATCCTGCCCGAAGCCATCGAACTTTCACCCAATCCCGCAACCGTGAGTGCCACGGTGCTGTTGGGTATCTTGTTGTTCTTCACCCTGGAGAAGGTGCTGATCTGGCGTCACTGTCACCACGACCATTGCGAGGTACACGAGCCGCACGAACACAGCGAACACAGCGAACATGACCACGGACGTAGCGGCACCATGGTCATCGTGGGCGATACCTTCCACAACTTCGTCGACGGCATCATCATCGCGGCGGCATTCCTTGCCGATGTGAACCTCGGCATCGTCACCGCACTGGCCATCATCGCGCACGAGATCCCGCAAGAGGTGGGCGATTTCGCCATTCTGTTGCATTCGGGTTATTCCAAGCTGCGCGCATTCCAGATGAATCTCATCTCCAGCTTCGCCACGCTGGTCGGCGGTGTGTTGGGTTATTTCGTATTGCAGGATATGCAGGCATTGGTACCGACTTTGTTGGCATTGGCGGCATCCAGCATGATTTATGTCGCGGTGGCGGATTTGATCCCCGGCTTGCACAAACGTACCCAGATGCGCGACACCGTGCAACAAGTAGTGTTGATCTGTGCGGGTATCTCAACCATCGCGCTCGTCAGCGTGGTGATGGGATGACTTTTATGAAGAACGCTTTACCCGTTGGCTTGTCGGTCGCGATGCTGAATCTTGTTCTGCCCGCATCGGCAGAGGAAGTCAGCGTGACGCCTTATCGTCCCACGGTCACCAATTCAGCAACGCTTTCCGCACCCGGTTGGGTGGAGTTGGAGACCGGTGTATCAGCACAGAACAACAAAGACGGCTCGAAGCAACACAGCTTGATGTACCTGACTAAATTCGCTCTTACGTCTGATTTCGGCGTGCTGATCGGCGGCGATGCATATCTGTCGCAAACCGACGCGAATGCCAAGCGGGTCTCGGGTGTGGGCGATACCACATTGCTACTCAAACACCGGTTCGTGATGAATGAAGATGCTGCACTCGGTTGTGAATACGGCGTCAAAGCTCCAACTGCCGCAACAGGCTTGGGAAGCGGCAAGAGTGATTTGGTGTTGAATGGCATCTACAGCAGGAACATTCGCGGCCACTCACTGGACGTCAATGTGAATGTGAGCAAACTGGGTGATGCCGCGGCGAATGAGAGCGCCTACGAGTATGGTTGGTCGGGCACGGTGTTTCGCCCCGTGGATGACCAATGGGGCGTGATGGTCGAGGTCTCTGGCACCATGCGGGAGGGCTTCATGCCACAGAGTCAGTGGTTGGCGGCGGCAAGCTACGAATGGAGCCGCAGAGTCGTATTGGACGCAGGTCTGTCGGCGGGTATCGATAGCGCATCCCATCGTGTCGCCTTGTTCGGCGGCCTGTCCGTGCTATTGGGGCAGGTGCGATAGCACTCAAGAGGGATCGATGGCAACTTCCAATCTACAGCGTTACGCATGGCTCTCCATCGCTGCTGCGGTCACCACCATCCTGCTCAAGGGTATCGCGTGGTGGCTCACGGGTTCGGTCGGTCTGTTGTCCGATGCGCTTGAGTCTTTCGTCAATCTGGCTGGGGCATTGATGGCATTGGCGATGTTGACACTCGCCGCATCTCCGGCAGATGACAAGCACGCTTATGGTCACGGCAAGGCGGAATATTTCTCCAGCGCGTTCGAGGGCTTCCTCATCTTGCTGGCCGCAGTCAGCATCGCCTACACCGCCATCGAACGTTTCATCCATCCGCAAGAGATCGAGGCGGTCGGCGTCGGCTTGATGGTGTCGTTCGTCGCCTCGCTCATCAATCTGTTCGCCGCGCGCGAACTGCTCAAGGCGGGGCGCGCCCACAACTCCATCACATTGGAAGCGGATGCCAAACACCTGATGACCGATGTGTGGACATCGGTGGGCGTCATCATCGGCGTGGGCTTGGTATGGCTCAGCGGTTGGTTGTGGCTCGACCCGCTGATCGCCTTGGTGGTGGCGGTGAACATCGTGTGGACGGGTTGGCAACTGTTGCATCGTTCCGCGTCGGGTTTGATGGATGAAGCGATCCCCGCGGAACAGATCGCGGCCATCGAGGTCGTTCTGGCAAAATATCGCGGGCAAGGTTTGGACTTCCATGCTCTGCGCACCCGCCAAGCGGGCAGGCATGCGTTCATTTCCCTGCATGTGTTGGTGCCGGGAGAGTGGACGGTGCAGCGCGGACATGATGTGGTCGAGCAGATCGAAGCGGACATCAGGGCTGTCGTGCCATTCAGCCATCTGACGACGCACCTCGAACCCTTGGAAGACCCGGCCTCACATGAGGATCAGGTGTTGATGTGAAAGTATATTTGGCCACGGATGAACAAGGATGTTCACAGATAAAGCTTGAGTTGTTGGGTGTTTTTCATCCGTGTTTATCCGTGTAGATCGGTGGTTTTTAGATTTCTTTAGGAATTCAAAATGAGTAATGCATCCCCCAAGATCGGTTTCGTCTCCCTCGGTTGCCCTAAGGCGACCGTGGATTCCGAGCACATCCTCACGCGTATGCGCGCCGAGGGTTACATCATCACGCCGAGTTATGAAGAGGCCGACTTGGTTGTGGTCAACACTTGTGGTTTTATCGATAGCGCGGTGGCGGAATCGCTGGAGGCCATCGGCGAAGCATTGCAAGAGAACGGCAAAGTCATCGTTACGGGTTGCTTGGGGGCAAAGGGCGACATCGTGCAGCAGACCCATCCCAAGGTGCTTGCCGTCACCGGTCCGCACGAGACCGAGGCGGTGATGAATGCGGTGCATCAGTATCTGCCCAAGTTGCACGATCCCTACACCGATCTCGTACCGCCGCAAGGCGTGCGCCTCACGCCGGAACATTTCGCCTACCTGAAGATATCCGAAGGCTGTAATCATCGCTGCACCTTCTGCATCATCCCTGCGTTGCGCGGTGACCTGGTGAGCCGTCCCGTACATGAGGTGATGGCGGAAGCGGAGAAGCTGGTCGAGGCGGGCGTGAAAGAATTGTTGGTCATCTCGCAAGACACCTCGGCCTATGGTGTGGATGTCAAATATCGCACCGGTTTCTGGAATGGTCGTCCGCTCAAGACGCGCATGACCGATCTAGCCGCAGCACTGGGTAATCTGGGTGTGTGGACGCGTCTGCATTACGTTTATCCCTATCAGAGCGTGGACGAAGTCATTCCTTTGATGGCGGAAGGCAAAATATTGCCGTACCTCGATATCCCGTTCCAGCACGCCAACGCACGCATCCTCAAAGCGATGCGGCGTCCGGCGAGCAGCGAGAATATGCTTAAGCGCATCCAGGGTTGGCGCAGCATTTGTCCGGACATTACTCTGCGCAGTACTTTCATCGTCGGTTTTCCCGGCGAGACGGAAGAGGAGTTCGAAGAGTTGCTCGATTTCATCGAAGCGGCACAGTTGGATCGCGTCGGTGCATTCAAATATTCACCTGTAGAAGGGGCAGAGGCGAATGATCTGGCAGAGCACATCGACCCGGATGTACAGGAAGATCGCCTCGCACGTCTGATGTATCTACAAGAGGAGATCAGTGCGGAGAAGCTGGCGAAGAAGGTCGGCAAGACCATGCAGGTACTCATCGACGATGTGGATGAAGACGGCTCCGTTGGCCGCACGGCCGCTGATGCACCCGAGATCGATGGCTTGGTCTACATCGACGATGAAGAGCTGGAAGTAGGTGAGTTCGTTACTGTTCGAATAACCGATTCGGATGAGCATGATCTGTGGGGAGAAGTCGTCAGGTAATGAGTACCGAGAATCCCTGCATGAGTTGCGGAGCATGTTGCGCCTACTACCGCATCTCGTTCTACTGGGGGGAATCCAGCGAAGCACCTGGTGGTTTCGTCCCTATCGAATTCACCGAGAAGGTACACGAACACATGGTGTGCATGAAAGGCACCAACAACTATCCTCCGCGCTGCGCCGCATTGCGTGGCGAGGTCGGCAAGCGAGTCTCCTGCGCCATCTACGAAAATCGTCCCTCGCCGTGTCGTGAATTCAACGAATATGAGCTGGATGGCGCGCCCAACATGCGTTGCTTCAAACTGCGTGGCATCACACCGCCTGCTACAATCTAGACCATGACTCTCTATGCCTTTCTTGCGATTGGGATCGGTGCGGCCATCGGTGCATGGCTGCGTTGGGGCTTGGGTCTGTGGCTTAATCCCGCTGTCCCCGAGTTGCCGCTGGGTACGCTCTCTGCCAACCTCGTCGGTGGTTATCTCATCGGTCTCGCGGTCGCCTTCTTCATGCAGCATCCCGGTGTGTCACCAGAGTGGCGCCTGCTCATCATCACAGGGTTCTTGGGTGGTCTCACCACCTTTTCTACCTTTTCGGCAGAGACTGTCACGTTGCTGATGCGCGGACAGTATGCGTGGGGTACTGCCATCATCGCCGCGCACTTGGGGGGATCACTGTTAATGACGGTATTGGGTATCCAGACGTTCAAGTGGCTGCAACAATAAGGAGCACAGCATGAAAAGCGTGTATCTCAAGTTCTATCTGACCGAGGGGCAACGGCATAACAGTAAATTGTTATACGAATGGATTCTGGAGGAAGCCAAGAAGCTGAACTTGCCGGGTGGTTCGGTGTTTCGTGCAGTCGCTGGTTTCGGACGGCATGGGCATCTACATTCAGATACTTTCTTCGAGTTGGGCGGAGAGTTGCCGATGCAGGTTGAGTTCGTATTGAGCTCGGAGCAAGCGGAAAGGCTCATCGTCGCCTTGAACGATGAGAAGATAAAACTTCCTTATGTGAGTTACGCGGTTGAATACGGCGTGACGGGCGGCTGACGAGTAACGTGCTGCTCGCCAGCCGGATGACTTACTTGCCAGTCAAGAACTCGTCGATCTCGATCTCTGCCGCGATCCAATAGCCCATCGCGCCACCGGCAAATCTATTCTTTTCAGCCAAATAATAAGCAGCGTCTTGAATCATACGATAGCGCTCTTCAGCCGATGGTGCCGGAGAAGCTTTAGCGACAGTCGCTTTCTTGGCGGCTACTTTCTTTGGTGCAGCCGCTTTAGGCGCAACTGCTTTCTCGGTTGTCTTGGCAACTTTTTTCACAGCAGGTTTTTCTGCTGCCTTCACAGTTGCGGTTGTCGTTTTCTTTGCTGTCGTTTCCTTCGCAGTCGCCTTTGCGGTGGCGGCGACCTTCTTCTCAGTCGTTGCGGCAGCGGTTGTCTTCGCGCGAGTCGTCGCGGGTTTCTTGGCTGTTGTAGCCGGAGTCTTCGTTGTTGCCATGATCACTACCTTTCAAGATTTACATTCCAATACACGGGCAGGTTGCAGAAAATGATTTCTCCACAGCTATCCCTGCTTGCGGCGCGGGATTCTACACTTAAGCGATTACGTATGTTGTTGAATAATACGAATTAGCACTTCTTGTTTGTACAAAAACAACAGAAATCTGGAATTCTAAAGAGTGGCAAATCGACTAAGTGCGGAGCGGTCGATGATCTCGATGTGTTCGCGTCCCAAGAGCAACCATCCTTGATCGGAAAAGCCTTTCAACAAGCGACTGACCATCTCGCGTGCACTGCCGAGCTCGTCTGCTAATGCTTGATGTGTCGAATGGATGGGGCTTTCCTTCGTGATGAGAAGCGCGGCAAGACGTTGATCCAGCTTCTGGAATGCAACCGCTGAGACCAGTTGCATCAGGTCGGTGAGTCGGTCTGAAAAGAGGTGGAACACATAAGTGCGGAAACTGGATTGGTTCTCGAGCAAGGCATGGAAGGCGGTTGCAGGTAACAACACCATTTCGACATCTTGCTCACAGATGCCCCTGGCTTGGTAGCGGGTGTGGCCAAGCAGGCAACTGCTGGTGAGGATGCAACTTTCTCCGGGGATGACACGGTAGAGCTGCAACTCCCGTCCATTCGCTGCGGCTTTGATGACGCGCAAGCTACCGGAAAGAATCAGCGGGAACCCTTGGCAAGCTTGATTCTCGTCAAATACGACAGTAGCTGCGGGGAGCGACATCACCATCGCATGCGACAGCAGGTCATCCAACTTGGATACTGGCAACTTGGCCAGCATCGGATAGTGCTGCAATAAGCGAAGACGTGCGTCGTTGGAGAGCATTTATACAGTTCGCACAGCGATTCGTTCGCCCTCTCGCCCGCTTGCGGGAGAGGGGTGGGGAGAGGGGAACGAGCACGGATGCATCATGGGGTCTACGCTTGTTACTCTGGCCGCATGTGCGGAAACAGGATCACATCGCGGATGCTGGCGCTGTCGGTGAGTAGCATCACCAGTCGGTCGATACCGATACCTTGGCCGGCCGTGGGTGGCAGGCCGAATTCCAACGCGCGCACGAAATCGCCATCCTTGAACATCGCCTCCTCATCGCCTGCTTCTTTGGCGGCGACTTGCGCATCGAAACGACGTTCCTGATCTTCTGCATCGTTCAATTCGGAGAAGCCATTGGCGATCTCGCGCCCGACGATGAATAGTTCGAAACGCTCGGTGATCTCCGGGCGGGCATCGCTGCTGCGTGCCAGCGGGGAGACTTCGACCGGATAGTCGATGATGAAGGTCGGTTCGAACAGATGTGCTTCAGCCAATTCCTCGAACAGGGAAAGTTGGAGTCCGCCGACCGCGTCTTTCGGATTCCATTTGGCCTTGAGGTCTTTCAGTTGATTGACCAAGAACGTGCGGTCATTCAATTGGGCGTCCGTGAATTGAGGATGATATTTCTGGATGGCTTGAACCATGGTCAAACGATGGAAGGGCTTGCCTAGATCGAGCTCTTTGCCTTGGTAGGTGATAAGGGTTGTCCCCAACACCTTGGTGGCGACTTCGCGGAACAGTTTCTCGCTGAAATCCATCAGGTATTTGTAATCGCGATACGCCTCATAGAATTCCAGCATGGTGAATTCCGGGTTGTGGCGAGTGGAGAGGCCTTCGTTGCGGAAGTTGCGGTTGACCTCGAACACCTTCTCGAATCCACCGACCACCAGGCGCTTCAGATACAGCTCTGGCGCGATACGCAGGAACATCTGCATGTCGAGCGCATTGTGATGGGTGACGAATGGCTTGGCCGATGCGCCGCCGGGGATAGGGTGCATCATCGGTGTCTCGACCTCGAGATAACCGTGGCGAATGAAAAATTCACGGATCGCCTGAATGATCTTGGTGCGCGTCATGAACACCTTGCGCGAATCCTCATTGGTGATGAGATCGAGATAGCGCTGGCGATACTTCTGTTCTTGGTCGGTCAGGCCGTGGAACTTTTCCGGCAGCGGACGCAGCGCTTTGGTCAATAGACGTACTTGAGTGACACGCACAGACAGTTCATTTGTTTTTGTTCTGAACAACACACCGACCGCGCCGAGGATGTCGCCCAAGTCATAGTGTTTGAACTCTCCATGCGCTTCTTCACCGACGTTATCGTTGCTCAAGAAAAGTTGGATGCGTCCGCTCATGTCCTGCACGGTGGCGAAGCTCGCCTTACCCATCACGCGCTTCAACATCATGCGGCCGGCGACAGACACATGGATGGGTGTCGATTCCAGTTCGTCGTGCGTCAGGTGACCATACAGTTTGTGCAGATCATCGGCCAGATGCTCACGCTTGAAATCGTTGGGGAAGGCGACACCTTTCTCGCGGATCGCTTTCAGTTTGGCGCGACGCTCGGCAACGATCTGGTTTTCGTCTTGTACGGGAAGTGTTTGTTCAGTAGTCATGATGGTTCTCGAAAGTTAAACGCCTTGTTTCAAACTGGCTGCGATGAAGTCATCGAGGTCGCCGTCCAATACGGCTTGGGTATTGCCGACCTCATGATTGGTACGTAAATCTTTGATACGGGATTGATCGAGCACGTAGGAGCGGATCTGGTGGCCCCAGCCGATGTCGGACTTGGTGTCTTCCAGCGCCTGCTTCTCGGCATTGCGCTTGCGCAATTCCTCTTCGTACATGCGCGACTTCAGCATGGACATGGCCTCGGCGCGGTTCTTGTGCTGCGAACGGTCGCTCTGGCATTGCACCACGATGTTGGTCGGGATGTGGGTGATACGCACCGCCGAATCGGTCTTGTTGATGTGCTGGCCGCCCGCGCCGCTTGCGCGATAGGTATCGATACGCAGGTCGGCGGGGTTGATGTCCACTTCGATGGAATCGTCCACTTCGGGATACACGAACACGCTGGAGAAGGAGGTGTGGCGACGATTGCCGGAGTCGAATGGTGATTTACGTACGAGGCGATGCACGCCAGTCTCGGTGCGCAGATGTCCGTAAGCATACTCGCCGGTGATCTTGAGGGATGCGCCCTTGATACCGGCGACTTCCCCGTCGGATTGCTCCAGCACTTCGACTTGGAAGCCTTTGCGTTCGCAATAGCGCAGATACATGCGCAACAGCATGGAGCCCCAATCCTGCGCCTCGGTTCCACCTGAGCCGGCTTGGATATCGAGGAAGCAGTTGTTGGCATCCAATTCGCCGGAGAACATGCGACGGAACTCCATATCGGCGACGATCTTCTCTGTCTGCGCGATGTCATCAATGATGCTGTACAGGCTGTCGTCGTCGTTTTCGGCGAGTGCCATTTCAACCAGTTCAGAATTGTCGTTGAGCGACTGCTCGACTTTTTGCAGATTGAGGACGACGCCTTCCAGCATCTTGCGCTCGCGTCCCAGATCTTGCGAACGTTTGCTGTCCTGCCATACGGCTGGGTCTTCGGCTAATACGACGACTTCGGCGAGGCGGTCTTGCTTGCCATCGAAGTCAAAGATACCTCCGAAGTTCGATATTGCGGGTGCGGAGGTCTTGGATCTTGTTGGTTAATGCGTTGAGCTGTTCGGCTTCCATTTTCTGAGTTCTATACGCTGCTTGGAAAGGTCGCGATTATACACTGCCCAAGTGCTTCGACGCGGTCGCAGAAGCGGCGACTTAAAGCAGGAGCAAGCCGATGAGGACTCCGCTGGCCATGGCAAGAAAACCGACTGCGATATGCTTGGCAAGGGCAACGCCGCCAATGGATGCGGCCATGCCGAATTTGAACACCATGTTGGAGATGAAGGCGAGTGAGATGGAGGTGACAGCCTGATCACTGCTGAGTTTTTGCAGATTGAACAGGCGCAAACTGGACAGCGCGATGGCATCCATATCGGTCAAGCCGGAGACGATAGCGACGATGTACAAGCCGCCGCTGCCTGCCACATCGGAAAGCCAGGCCGCACAGAGCAATACGACTACGAACAGCAGACCGAAGCCGAGCGCGGCATGGATCTCGGTCGGGTTAGAGGTTTCCGGCATAGGCAACTCGCCTGTGTTTCGCAGGCGCTTCCAGTTGAACAGTGTGGCGGTTAGGCCGAACAGCAGTCCCAATCCCATCACGGGCGCAAGTTGTTGGAGGATGTTCGGCGAGACGATTCCGCTCACCACGATGAGGCGCACCAGCACGACCTGACTGGCGATCAGGATGACCACGGCAGACAGACGGAGCATGCCATCGTTGAGTTTGCTGTGTTTGGCGTAGAGCATGGTCGTTGCGGTGCTCGACACTAGGCCCCCGAGGAAGCCCAGCAAGGGTGCACCATAGCTTTGGCCGGTCCAGCGCAATGCCACGTATCCCGCCAAACTCAAGCCGGAGATCAGCACCACCATCATCCACGCCTGATAAGGATTAAAGGCCTCGTATGGCCCGTAGTTCTGATCGGGCAGGATGGGCAGGATGACGAAACTCAGTACCGAGAATTGCAGAATGGAAACGAGGTCACGGCGGGTGAGTTGTTGGCTCATACCCTGCAGTTCCGGTTTGAAATAGAGCAGGGTGGTCGTGGCGATGGCCAGCATCACTGCAAGTTTGGACATACCAAACCATACCAATACGCCAAGCCCGTAACAGATCAATAGGGCAGCGACCGTGGTGGTGCCGGGATCGTTGTTTTCGGTGGGGGTGTTGATATAGGCAGCGATGATCATTCCGGCAACAGCCAGCAGACCGGCGATCATCAACCAAGGTGAACCGCTCTTTGCGGCCAGAAGGGCAATCAGTGTGCCGAACAGAGAGACTAGGGCAAAGGTGCGCAATCCGGCTTTGGCGGAAGGGTTGCGCTCACGCTCCAATCCGATCAGCAAGCCGATGGCGAGGCTGGTCAGGAACAGGGGAAGTGATTCGATGCCATTTTCTTGGAACGAACTAATGTCCATTATTCACCTCACGACCAATGACGAACGATGAGTTGCAGACCCTCGTTGCCATTGTATTCGTTGATGCTCAAGCTGAACACTGCATGGATCGTTTCCGGCAGTGGTTCGGTCGAGAAGAAGTGGATGGCATCTAAACTGCCAGTGTTCGTCCCGAGTTTCAGTTTGAGGTGCTTGTCACCGACGACGCGTTGGTTAAGAACGCGAAACTGTCCTTCTAGAAGCGGCTCGGGGAATCCTTGCCCCCATACCTGTTGTTGCAACGAACGTGCGATGGATAGTGTGAAATCGTCTGGATCCATTACGCCATCGGTCACAATGGTCTTCACTAGCGCTTCTTTATCGATCAATTCCTGTGCCACGGCTTCGAAGGCTAGACGAAAGGCATTCAAATGTTCTTCGCGGATACTCAGTCCCGCTGCCATCGCATGACCGCCGAATTTCAGAATCAGATGAGGCTGTCTTTTCGAAACCAGATCAAGAGCATCTCGCAGATGCAGTCCGGCGATACTGCGACCGGAGCCTTTGAGCTCGCCACGCACTGAATGAGCGAATGCGATAACCGGGCGGTGGAATCTGTCTTTCATGCGCGATGCGAGGATGCCGATCACACCTTGATGCCAGTCTTCATTGAACAGTGTGAGCGAATTGCTGTCCGCGGGATCGAATGTGTCCAAAGCGCTCAACGCAGTGTCTTGCATGTCTGCTTCGATACTTCGACGTTCGTGGTTCAGCATATCCAATTTGGCAGCGATCTCGCTCGCCTCGGCGTCATCATCGGTGAGCAGGCAACGTATACCCAGACTCATGTCATCAAGTCGACCTGCTGCATTCAAGCGCGGACCGACGATGAAGCCCAATTCGTAGGAGGATGTTTGCGCGGGAGTCTTTCGCGCCACGCGCAACAAAGCTCGGATACCCGCATTGCAACGTCCTGAGCGGATACGTTGCAAGCCTTGTTGGACGAGGATGCGGTTGTTGTCGTCCAGTTTCACTACGTCTGCCACGGTACCCAGTGCAACCAAGTCGAGGAGACTACCCAGATTGGGTTCGGGCTTTGTCTCGAACACACCCCGCTTGCGCATCTCGGCGCGCAATGCGATCAATACATAGAACATTACTCCGACACCCGCCAGATTTTTGCTGGGAAAAGTGCATCCATGCTGATTGGGGTTCACGATACATTCGGCATCCGGCAGCGTGTCGCCGGGCAGGTGATGGTCGGTCACCAATACCTGCATGCCTAGTTTATGTGCTTCTGCTACGCCCTCCACGCTGGCGATGCCGTTATCTACGGTAAGTAGAATGTCCGGTTCTGATTGCTTGGCGAGGCGCACGATCTCTGGCGTCAGCCCGTAACCGTATTCGAAGCGGTTGGGGACGATGAAATCAACGCGTGCGCCGAGTGCGCTCAACCCACGCAAACCTACGGCGCAGGCCGTTGCGCCATCGGCATCGTAGTCAGCCACGATCAATATCTTCTTTTGACTCGCAATGGCATCTGCCAGCAGGCAAGCCATTTTTTCAGCGTTTATGAGCTGGCTAAAGGAGAGCAGGTGCTTGATGTCTGTATCTAGTTCGTTCGCGTCCGAGATTCCGCGTGCTGCGTAGATGCGTGCTAATAACGGCAAAATGCCGGAAGCTTCAAGTCGTGCTGCGGCGTCTGCGGAGTAGGGGCGTCGAGTGATCTTGCTCATGATCGTGCCAGTGTAGCAGAGGGGTGGTCGTTTTTTGAGGTCAGTTCGGGTAGAATGCCGCCCACTTTTTAAACGACACAGGCATTGATCGTGGCATTGATAGTTCAGAAATACGGCGGTACCTCGATGGGTAGCCCCGAGCGCATCAAGAACGTTGCGAAGCGAGTAGCAAAATACAAGGCGCAGGGCCACCAAGTCGTGGTCGTGGTCTCTGCGATGAGTGGTGAGACCAATCGCCTGATCGCTTTGGCTAAAGAAATTCAAAAACACCCGGATCCGCGCGAATTGGATGTGGTGATTTCCACTGGCGAGCAGGTGACTATCGGCCTGCTGGCGATGGCACTCAAGGATGCCGGCATGGAAGCCAAGAGCTACACAGGCGCACAGGTCAAGATCCTTACAGACAGCGCCTTCACCAAAGCACGCATCGTGAGCATCGATGAACAGAACATCCGTACCGACCTCGCCAACGGTAATGTGGTCGTGGTCGCCGGTTTCCAAGGCATGGATGAACACGGCAACATCACTACTTTGGGACGCGGTGGTTCGGATACTACCGGTGTTGCTATCGCTGCCGCGTTGCGTGCCGATGAGTGCCAGATCTATACCGATGTGGATGGTGTGTACACCACCGACCCGCGCATGGTGCCGGAAGCGCGCCGCCTGAAGAGCATCACTTTTGAAGAGATGTTGGAGATGGCGAGCTTGGGCTCTAAGGTCCTTCAGATCCGCTCAGTCGAATTCGCCGGGAAATACAAAGTCAAACTGCGCGTGCTCTCCAGTTTCACCGACGAGGGCGAGGGAACGCTGATCACATTCGAGGAAGGTAATAAAATGGAACAGGCAATCATTTCGGGTATCGCGTTCAATCGCGATGAAGCAAAGATCACCGTGCGCGGAGTTCCGGATAAACCAGGTATCGCTTATCAGATCCTGGGCCCGGTGAGCGAAGCCAACATCGACGTGGATATGATCATTCAGAACGTCGGCGTGGACGGTTCTACCGACTTCTCCTTCACCGTGCATCGCAATGAATTCAACAGAGCGATGGATATCCTCAAAAACAAGGTGCAGCCTCACATCGGCGCGCGCGATGTCATTGGCGATAACAAAACCGCCAAAGTATCAGTAGTCGGTGTCGGCATGCGTTCGCACGTGGGCATCGCTAGCAAGATGTTCCGCACCTTGGCGGAAGAAGGCATCAACATCCAGATGATCTCGACATCCGAAATCAAAATTTCGGTGGTCATCGACGAGAAATATCTGGAGTTGGCAGTGCGCGTATTGCATAAATCTTTCAACCTGGAGCAGGAAGACGCATAAATCGTTTGACCACCTAGCCTCGAATCAGTATCATTCGCGGCCTTCGGAGAGGTGGCCGAGTGGTCGAAGGCACGCCCCTGCTAAGGGCGCATACGAGCTTAAACTTGTATCGAGGGTTCGAATCCCTCCTTCTCCGCCACAGTAACAACAGTATTAAACATGCGCCCGTAGCTCAGCTGGATAGAGTACTTGGCTACGAACCAAGGGGTCAGGAGTTCGAATCTCTTCGGGCGCACCATATTCAATGAGGTTTAGGCAAATCGCCTAAACCTCATTTGTTTTTGTAGCTTTGTATTCCTGAGATAATTAGGCAGTTAAATCATTCATTGTCAGTCGTGCTATTAAGCGTTTCTGAGAGCACAATAGAGCCCAAGTTAAAGCCGTCATGGATTTTTTTCGACGATCACGTCGATGTTGAATATGTTATCTAACCGATCAAGCGGCATCTTGCTGCATCCAACCTCGCTTCCTGGCCCCTTCGGCTCTGGAGATTTTGGTTTGGCCTCATTTCAATTCATCGACTGGCTCGTCAAAGCAGGTCAGACACTTTGGCAGATACTGCCTCTCGGTGAAGTCGGTTCTGGAAACTCGCCCTACATGAGCAGCTCGGCATTTGCGGGAAGCATTCTGCTGATCGATCTGGAAGAGTTGGCAAAACAGGGTTGGCTGGCTGTCGACGAACTGACTCCACTCGCTGAATTCAAAGCTGGGCGCGTTGATTATGGGCTTGTTAAGCCATACAGGATTGAGCGCTTGCGTCTTGCAGCACAGAGGTTCTTTGCTGAAGGCGATAAGAATAGCCGTATTGCATATGCCAAATTCTGCAAGCAGGAAGAATTGTGGCTTGATGACTATGCTTTGTTCATGACGATCGGCGAGCACGAGCAATGGACAGAGTGGAGTGCATGGCCCAAACCCTTATCAAGTCGTGATGCTGATGCGCTTGAGGAAGTTAGGCGGAAACACAAAGATGAGATCGCTTTCTGGAAATTCTGTCAGTGGAGTTTTTCTCGGCAATGGTTTGCTTTGAAAGAATATGCCAACAACCGCGGTGTACGCATCATCGGGGATGTCCCAATCTTTGTGGCATATCAAAGCGCAGATGTGTGGGCGAACCAAGGTCTCTTCGAACTGGATGATCAAGGCCGTCCTATCTTGGTTGCTGGCGTGCCTCCTGATTATTTCAGTGAGACCGGGCAGTTATGGGGCAATCCTTTATACCGTTGGGATGTTCACGAGCAATCTGGATATTCATGGTGGATAGATCGCATGCGTCACGCTTTGCGCTTCTTTGATTTAGTGCGTATTGATCACTTTCGAGGATTCGCCAATTACTGGGCTGTCCCTGCGACTGCGCGGACTGCCATCGAGGGGCAATGGATGCCGGGCCCAGGTGAAAAGCTGTTTGAGGCTTTCCAACAAGCAATAGGCCGCCTTCCTATCATTGCAGAAGATCTGGGGCTGATTACGCCTGACGTGATCGAACTACGTGACCGATTTGATCTGCCTGGTATGCGCATCCTGCAGTTCGCGTTCGGCGAAGATGAGCGCAATTATTTCTTACCTCATCATTATGTTGCCAATTCGGTGGCCTATACCGGGACGCACGATAACGATACGAGTGTAGGGTGGTGGAACGCAGCAGGAGAGCATGAAAAGAACTTTGCCCAGCGATATTTGAATTTCGATGGCAACGAGATCAATTGGCAAATGATCAATATGCTTTCCGGGTCTGCAGCCAATACCGTTATTTATCCTTTACAAGACATCTTAGGATTGAACAGCGAGCACCGTATGAACCTGCCTGGCACTTCAGAGGGCAATTGGGAGTGGCGATTCTCTTGGGATCAGCTTCAGCCATGGTATGCCGAAAGACTGGCGGAGCTATCAGTTCGTCACAATCGTAAATCACACGCCGCTTGATTTTTCTTTGCCATAAACAAAAGGGTTGGATCATGTGATCCAACCCTTTTTATTCCAACCGAATAATGCAACGTCAATCCATTGGATCAGCGTTACTCATTATCGGGGAATATTATTTCTTACCGCCGTTAACAGCAGCCTTCAGTGTTGCGCCAGCCTTGAATGCAGGAGCCTTGGATGCTTTGATCTTCAGTTCTGCGCCAGTTGCTGGATTGCGACCTGTGCGAGCAGCGCGTTTGCGAACTTCGAATGTACCGAAGCCAACCAGAGCTACGTTGTCACCCTTCTTCAGAGTTGCGGTGATGATTTCGATCAGAGCTGCGATGTTGCGGTCTGCGTCAGCCTTGCTGCTACCAGTTTTGCCAGATAGTGCGTCAATCAGTTCTTTACGGTTCATGCGTTTCTCCTTTTATTAGTTTGGGGTTGAATCAACTCCGACGCGGATTGTTCTAGATATTCTGAAGTTTTGCAATAGAAAAAAATATCTATACTCGCAAAAAAGATTGATTTAGGTGGGTTGTAGAGGGTGGTGCCCGGAACCGGAATCGAACCGGTACGCCTGTTTTACCAGAGCGACGGATTTTAAGTCCGTTGTGTCTACCAATTTCACCACCCGGGCAGGAGGCCGAAGATAACGAGGTTCGCTATACTTCGAGGAGGCGGCGCATTATACAGATGAGGAGATGATGCGGAATAAATGAGAAATATTTTCTCAACTTTCTTGACATGAAAAGCTTTATCCATATAATGCGGACTTCGTTTTTTGCGGGAATAGCTCAGTTGGTAGAGCGATACCTTGCCAAGGTATAGGTCGCGAGTTCGAGTCTCGTTTCCCGCTCCACATTACAAGGGAAAGCTTATGGCTTTCCCTTATCATTTCAGAGCAGTTTTCGCTGCTTTATGGCGCGATAGCAAAGCGGTTATGCAGCGGATTGCAAATCCGTTTAGCCCAGTTCGACTCTGGGTCGCGCCTCCATATATCCCACTAGCAGGTTACTCAAGAAAGTTGCTGTTTCAGTTCTTCGCGCAATCTTTCGATGACATGCTTGTGGAGTAGCGTTCTTCCACCAATCCAGAAAGTGTCTTCAGCGCGCGCGCCTAACGTGTTGATTTTTGCGCTTTGAAGCTCAATCTCGTGCTGGGCGAGCAAGTGGGCGATTCGAGCCAGCAATCCAGGGCGGTCACCAGCAACAACTGAAAGAATGAACTGTCCTTTCTCATCTTGCTCGATGTCGATCTGCGGGGAGATGGGGAAGTGCTTGAGTTGCCTACTGATCCGGCTGCTATGTGTAACTTTCGGGATCTCATTGCTTGAGAGTAGTTGTGTCAACTCATACTCGATATAGTTCATGACGTCTCGATATGCAGTTTTGTCATCGTTTGCATCCATCACTAAGAAGCTGTCCAATGCGTAACCGTGTTGT
This sequence comes from Gallionella sp., assembly GCA_029850565.1. Lineage (GTDB taxonomy): Bacteria > Pseudomonadota > Gammaproteobacteria > Burkholderiales > Gallionellaceae > Sideroxyarcus. The sequence continues at coordinate 20,397 of JARCRR010000148.1, forward strand.
GTTGTCAGCACCTTCGCTTCCATGATGTTGTAAGACATGCGAGCGAAGAAGTTGCATATCTTTGCGAACAGATAAGGTTTATCTTGCGCATAGACGAGCACCTGTAAGCCTTCCCCGATACGGCTTAGGCGGGCCTTTACCACAGGCTCTATACTATTTACACGGTGCGCTAACAAGCGCGTATGCCACGCGATCTCATGCGGTTCGTGGCGTATGAAATAATCGTTGTCGAGTTGTGTCCACAGTAGCTTATATACGTCTGGGTGGATGGCATATAGATTCAAGGACTCAACCGCCAAGCGACGGGATTCGCCAGCTTGGTCGGCGATCTTCCCGCTACTTAAGAACCGTCGAGTTGCTTGGAATAGATCCTCCAGCAATTTCCCTTTCCAGGCATTCCATACCTTGTGACTCGTTCCTCGGATATCTGCAACTGTCAGAAGGTATAGTGCCGTGAGATAGCGCTCGTTCTTGATTTTGGAGGCAAAGGCGGCGATTACATCTTGGTCGGAGAGATCCTGTTTTTGCGCAGTGGATGACATGGTGAGATGGTTCTCGACCAGCCATACGATGAGTTCGTTATCCTCGCGCATCAGGCCGTGCTGTTTGCAGAATCGCGCCGCATCGGCGCGCCCCAGTTTGGAATGGTCACCACCTCGTCCTTTCGCGATGTCGTGGAATAATCCGGCAAGATAGAGCACTTCTGGGCGCGCGAAATCAGTGATGAGTTTGCTGCACAACGGGAATTCGTGTGCGTGTCTTTCAAGCGTG
>JARCRR010000149.1 GCA_029850565.1 Gallionella sp.
GAGATGGTGATGCCGGGCGACAACGTCTCGATCACCGTGAACCTGATCAACCCGATCGCGATGGAAGAAGGTCTGCGCTTCGCTATCCGCGAAGGCGGTCGTACCGTCGGTGCGGGTGTGGTTGCCAAGATCATCGAGTAAAGATACAATGCGCGCCCTCGCGAGGCTGCGGCCTCGCGTTTTCGTTCTTTAAACCAGCGGTTTTACCGCGTAGAAGCAAGAGAAGATTATGCAAAGTCAAAAAATTCGCATTCGCCTCAAGGCGTTCGACTATCGTTTGATCGACCAATCCGCGCTGCAAATCGTGGATACGGCAAAGCGCACAGGCGCTGTGGTCAAAGGACCGGTTCCCTTGCCAACCAAGATCGAGCGTTTCGATGTGTTGCGTTCGCCGCACGTGAACAAGACTTCGCGTGATCAATTCGAGATTCGTACCCACTTGCGTTTGATGGACATCATCGATCCAACTGATAAGACGGTTGATGCCTTGATGAAGTTGGATCTGCCAGCAGGTGTGGATGTAGAGATCAAGTTGCAGTAATCGCTTTTCGTAGTTAGTAGTATTTGCAGTGCGGATCGGTTGACCAATTGAAGTCAGCCCCTTAATAAAGGAAATTAAAATGAGTTTAGGACTTGTCGGTCGCAAGATTGGCATGACCCGTATCTTTACTGACGACGGTACATCGTTGCCAGTGACGGTATTGGACGTGTCCAACAATCGTGTCACCCAAATCAAAACTGCTTCCACCGATGGTTACAGTGCAGTGCAGGTCGCGTATGGTACGCGCCGTGCAAGCCGTGTGACCAAGGCAGCTGCCGGGCATTACGCCAAGGCAGGTGTCGAGGCCGGTAGCGTGTTGAAAGAATTCACCGCTACGCCAGAGCAGCTCTCTGCGCTGACGTTGGGCGGAAATGTCGGCGTGGACCTGTTCCAGGTCGGTCAAAAAGTCGACGTGACTGGCGTGACGATCGGTAAAGGCTATGCCGGTACCATCAAGCGTCACCACTTCAAATCTGGCCGTGCAACCCACGGTAACTCCAAGTCGCATAACGTTCCGGGTTCCATCGGTATGGCGCAAGATCCGGGCCGCGTGTTCCCTGGTAAGCGCATGACCGGTCACTTGGGGGACGTACAGCGCACTGTGCAGAATCTCCAAATCGTTCGTATCGATGCTGAGCGCCAATTGATCTTGGTGCGTGGTGCCGTTCCTGGTGCGCCTGGTGGCGACGTGGTCGTGCGTCCGGCAGTGAAAGCGGGGGCATAATGGAACTGAAAGTCATCAACGAAAACGGCAAGGCTGGTGCGAGCATGAACGCATCCGACGACTTGTTCGGTCGCGAGTACAACGAAGCGCTGGTGCATCAACTGGTGACGGCTTACCAAGCCAATGCTCGTTCTGCCAACAGCAAACAAAAGGGTCGTAGCGAGATTGCTAAATCTACCCGCAAACCATTCGCGCAAAAGGGTACAGGTCGTGCTCGTGCGGGTATGGCGTCCAGCCCATTGTGGCGCGGTGGTGGTAAGATTTTCCCGAACAGCCCGGATCAAAACTACACACAAAAGATCAACCGCAAGATGTATCGCGCCGGTCTGGCTTCCATCTTCTCCAAGCTGGTGAGCGATGGTCGTTTGAGCGTGATCGACGCGTTGTCGGTCTCCGCACCTAAGACCAAATTGTTGGCTGACAAGATCAAGGGCATGGGTCTGCAAGACGCTCGCCTGTTGATCATCACCGACAGCATCGATGAGAACCTGTATCTGTCGTCGCGCAATCTGCCAAACGTTTTGGTGGTCGAGGCTCATCAAGCTGACCCAGTCAGTCTGGTGCGTTTCTCCAACGTTTTGGTGACACGTAACGCGATTGCGAAAATCGAGGAGTTGCTGGCATGAGCACACCAAAATTCAATGAAGAGCGTTTGCTGAACATCTTGCTGGCTCCGCAAATTTCCGAAAAGGCGACCTTTGTTGCTGAAAAGAGCGAGCAGGTGATTTTCCGTGTCGTGAATGATGCGACTAAGCCGGAAGTGAAGGCGGCTGTCGAGAAGTTGTTCAACGTCACCGTGGATAGCGTGCAGATCAGCAATGTCAAAGGCAAGCAAAAACGTTTCGGTCGCTCCATCGGTCGTCGTCAAGACTGGAAGAAAGCCTACGTATGTTTGGCGGCTGGTCAGGAGATCAACTTTGCCGCAAGTGAGCAGGGGTAAAACATGGCACTGATTAAACTAAAACCAACTTCTCCTGGTACACGTGCCGTTGTGCGCGTGGTCAACAAGGAATTGCATAAGGGTAAACCTGAAGCTTCTTTGCTGGAGAAGAAGACTCGCACCGCAGGCCGTAACAACAACGGCCATATCACTACCCGTCATATGGGCGGTGGACACAAGAAACATTACCGTATCGTTGACTTCAAGCGCGATAAGGATGGCATCCCAGCGAAGGTCGAGCATTTGGAATACGACCCTAACCGCACTGCGCACTTGGCATTGCTGGTGTACGCAGACGGTGAGCGCCGTTACATCATCGCGCCTAAGGGGGTTTCCGCGGGTGCGCAACTGATCAGCGGCTCCGAAGCGCCGATCAAGGCGGGCAATGCGTTGCCGCTGCGTAACATCCCGGTCGGTTCGACCATCCATGCGATCGAGATGTTGCCTGGCAAAGGTGCTCAGTTGGCGCGTTCCGCAGGCGCATCCGTGCAACTGTTGGCGCGTGAAGGCAGCTACGCTCAATTGCGTTTGCGTTCCGGCGAGATACGTAAGGTACACATCGACTGTCGCGCCACTTTGGGCGAAGTCGGTAACGGCGAGCACTCTCTGCGTTCCATCGGTAAGGCCGGTGCGAATCGTTGGCGCGGTATCCGCCCAACAGTGCGCGGTGTGGTGATGAACCCGGTCGACCACCCGCACGGTGGTGGTGAGGGTAAGACCGCAGCAGGTCGTCATCCAGTCAGTCCATGGGGTGTACCAGCCAAGGGCTTCCGTACACGTCGCAACAAGCGTACTAGCGGCATGATCGTGCGCCGTCGCTTTCAGGCTTAAGGGGTAATCAGATATGGCACGTTCAATCAAAAAAGGCCCGTTCGTCGACCTGCATCTGCTGAAGAAGGTGGAAGCAGTTCGTGCAACCAACGACAAGCGTCCAGTCAAGACATGGTCGCGTCGTTCTACCGTGTTGCCTGACTTCGTCGGCTTGACCATCGCTGTGCATAACGGCAAACAACATGTACCGGTCTATGTTTCCGAAAACATGGTTGGCCATAAGCTTGGTGAATTTTCTTTGACCCGCACCTTCAAAGGTCACGCTGCTGATAAAAAAGCAGTCGCCAAGAAATAAGGAGACATGATGAGTACAAAAGCAGTCATTCGTGGTGTTCGCATCTCAGCACAGAAGACACGCCTGGTCGCTGACCAGATTCGTGGACTCCCTGTTGCGCAAGCGCTGAACATCCTTGCCTTCAGCCCTAAGAAAGCCGGTGGCATTCTTAAGAAAGCTTTGGATTCCGCGATCGCCAACGCCGAGCATAACGACGGTGCTGATATCGATGAGTTGAAAGTCTCCACCATTTACGTGGACAAGGGCACTTCTCTGAAACGCATGATCCCGCGCGCCAAGGGCCGTGGTACAGGCATCGAGAAGCAATCTTGCCACATCACGATCATCGTCGGGAGCTAAGCCATGGGTCAGAAAATTCATCCAATCGGATTTCGCCTGAGCGTCCAAAAGAACTGGACATCCAAGTGGTATTCCAACACCAAGCACTTTTCGGAGTTGTTGCTGAAAGACATCGAAGTTCGTGACTATCTGAAGAAGAAGCTGGCAGGCGCTGGCGTTTCCAAGATTGTTATCGAACGTCCTGCCAAGAACGCCAAGATCACCATCTACACAGCACGTCCAGGTGTGGTGATCGGCAAGAAAGGTGAAGATATCGAGCATCTGCGCAACGAGCTGAAGAAGCGTATGGGTTTGCCGGACGTTGGTCTGAACATCGAAGAAGTACGCAAGCCTGAGATCGATGCGCAACTGATTTCTGAGTCCATCACTCAGCAGTTGGAAAAACGCATCATGTTCCGTCGTGCAATGAAGCGCGCTATGCAGAACGCTATGCGTCTGGGTGCGCAAGGCATCAAAATCATGAGCGGCGGCCGTCTGAACGGTATCGAGATCGCGCGCACCGAGTGGTATCGCGAAGGCCGTGTGCCATTGCATACACTGCGTGCTGACATCGACTATGGCTTCTCTGAAGCAAAGACAACCTACGGCATCATCGGTGTCAAGGTCTGGGTCTACAAAGGCGATGCAAATTCACAGCAAGAAGTCGCGGCACCAGTAGCGGCTGAGCCAGAAAAGAAAGTAAGAAAGTCGGGAGCTAAACATGCTACAGCCAGCTAGAAGAAAGTACCGCAAAGAGCAAAAAGGCCGTAACACCGGCGTTGCTACGCGCGGCAATAAAGTAAGCTTCGGCGAATTCGGCCTCAAGGCCGTTGCGCGCGGTCGCTTGACCGCACGTCAGATCGAGGCGGCACGTCGTGCCATGACTCGCCACATCAAACGTGGCGGCCGTATCTGGATTCGTATCTTCCCGGACAAGCCGATCTCACAAAAGCCTGCCGAAGTCCGTATGGGTAACGGTAAGGGTAATCCGGAGTACTACGTTGCCGAGATTCGTCCAGGCAAGATGTTGTACGAGATGGACGGTGTGGATGAGAAGTTGGCGCGCGAAGCGTTCTTGTTGGCCTCTGCAAAATTGCCGATCGCCACGACATTTGTAGTTAGACAGGTAGGGGCGTGATCATGAAGGCGAGTGAACTGAAGAACAAATCGGTAGCCGATCTGCAAGCGGAACTGCTGTCCTTGAATAAGGCGCAGTTCGGTATGCGTATGCAATTGGCGACACAACAACTGAGCAACACGAGCCAGTTGAGCAAAGTCCGTCGTGACATCGCGCGTGTAAAAACAGTATTGACTGAAAAAGGTGTGCAGCAATGAGCGAAACCACTCTGAAACGTGCGCTGACTGGAACAGTGGTCAGCAACAAGATGGACAAGACCGTCACTGTGTTGGTTGAGCGCAAGGTCAAGCACCCAGTCTTGGGCAAGATCGTCCGTGTTTCCAAGAAATACCACGCTCATGCCGAAAACAACGAATTCGGTCAAGGCGATGTGGTCACTATCGAAGAGACACGTCCGCTGTCCAAGACTAAGTCTTGGCGCGTGACCAAGCTGATTGAGAAAGCTCAAGAAGCATAATTTTTCATTTAGTGCTTGCGCATGACGGCAAGTTTGAATAGAATGCGCGGCTTCGTTTCACCGTCGCTTGCGGCGGCCTAACCCGAACGGGTTCCAAAACTAGCCGCCGCGGGCGGACAAAGTTGGAGATTGATAAATGATACAAATGCAGTCTGTTTTGAATGTGGCTGACAACACTGGTGCACGCTCTGTTATGTGCATCAAGGTGTTGGGCGGTTCCAAGCGTCGTTACGCTAGCGTAGGCGATGTGATCAAGGTCAGCATCCGTGATGCCGCTCCTCGTTCGCGCGTCAAAAAAGGCGAAGTGTACAGCGCTGTCGTGGTGCGTACTGCTAAGGGCGTTCGCCGTTCTGATGGTTCTTTGATCAAGTTCGACGGCAATGCTGCGGTGTTGTTGAACAACAAGTTGGAGCCGATCGGAACGCGTATTTTCGGACCGGTCACTCGTGAGTTGCGCACAGAGCGCTTCATGAAGATCGTTTCTCTGGCACCGGAAGTGCTGTAAGCGATAGTCGAGGATAAATCATGCGCAAGATTAAAAAGAACGACGATGTGATCGTCTTGGCCGGTAAAGACAAAGGTAATCGCGGTAGCGTGCTGAGCGTTGCTGATGACTTTGTTTTGGTGAGTGGCATCAATAAAGTCAAGAAGCACCAGAAGCCGAATCCGGTGAAGGGTACGACTGGCGGTATCGTGGAAATCGAGAAGCCTATCCATATTTCCAATATCGCCATCTATAACGCGGCTGCCAAGAAGGCGGATCGTGTTGGCGTGAAGTCGCTGGAGGACGGTCGCAAAGTGCGCGTGTTCAAGTCCAGTGGCGAAGTAATTGCGTAAGGGGTAACACATGGCTCGTTTAAACGACTACTACACGAAGACCGTTGCGCCGCAACTGATGAAACAGTTCGGCTACAAGTCTGTGATGGAAGTGCCGCGTATTGAAAAGATCACGCTAAATATGGGTGTGGGCGAAGCGGTTGCGGATAAGAAGGTGATGGATCATGCGGTTTCCGACATGCAGAAGATCGCGGGTCAAAAGCCGGTTGTGACCAAATCCAAGAAATCTATCGCTGGTTTCAAGATTCGCGAAAACTATCCAGTCGGTTGCAAGGTGACTTTGCGCCGCGATCGTATGTTCGAATTCTTGGATCGCTTGGTGACTGTTGCGATCCCGCGCATTCGCGACTTCCGTGGTATCTCCGGCAAGTCTTTTGATGGTCGTGGCAACTACAACATGGGCGTCAAAGAGCAGATCATTTTCCCAGAGATTGAGTACGACAAGATCGATGCGTTGCGTGGTATGAACATCACTATCACAACGACTGCGAAGAGTGATGAAGAGGCCAAGGCGTTGTTGTTGGCATTCAAATTCCCATTGAAAGGCTGAGGGCAAAATGGCAAAGATAGCTGTAACTAACCGCGATCAAAAGCGCCGTGAGATGGTGAAGAAATTCGCTGCCAAGCGTGCTGCGTTGAATGCGATTGCGACAAATATGTCGTTGAGCGATGAAGAGCGTTTTGCTGCTCGTCAAAAATTGCAAGCGTTGCCGCGCGATTCCAGCCCGGTGCGTCTGCGTAACCGCTGCGCGCTGACGGGTCGTCCGCGTGGTGTGTTTAGCAAGTTCGGTTTGGGGCGCACCAAGTTGCGTGAATACGCGATGCGCGGTGAAATTCCCGGTGTAGTTAAGGCCAGCTGGTAAGGGTGAATCTATGAGTATGAGTGATCCGATCTCCGACATGTTGACGCGCATTCGTAATGCGCAGATGGCGGAAAAAATAACGGTTTCGATGCCTTCTTCTAAGATTAAGGCGGCGATTGCCAAAGTGTTGCAAGATGAGGGCTATGTAGACGGCTTCAAGGTCACTGACCATGATGGCAAGCCTACATTGGAAATCGGCTTGAAATACTACGCTGATCGTCCTGTGATCGAAAAGATCCAGCGCGTGAGCCGTCCAGGTCTGCGTGTCTACAAGGGCAGCGAAGATATTCCGCGTGTGATGAACGGTCTGGGTATCGCGATCGTTTCCACCTCCAAAGGTCTGATGACGGATCGCAGTGCTCGCGCCAATGGTATTGGCGGCGAAGTCCTCTGCATCGTCGCTTAAGGAGGAAACATGTCTAGAGTTGCTAAAAATCCTATCGTGGTTCCGTCTGGTGTCGAAGTGACGGTTGCTGCTGACAAGATCTCCGTCAAGGGCCCATTGGGCACGTTGACTCAAGTGCTTAAAGGTGATGTCAAAGTTGAGCGTGATGGCGATAAGCTGTTGTGCAAGGCTACTGATGATTCCGCTCAAGCTGACGCGCAATCTGGAACCATCCGCGCGCTGGTGGCCAATATGGTCACGGGTGTAAGCAAGGGTTTCGAGCGTAAGCTGACCTTGGTAGGCGTGGGTTATCGTGCTGCTGCTGCCGGTGATTCCGTCAATCTGACGCTGGGTTACTCGCATCCTGTTGTGCATAAGATGCCAAAGGGCGTGAAGGTTGCTACACCAACACAGACTGAAATCGTATTGACTGGTGCCGACAGGCAGCAAGTCGGTCAAGTTGCTGCTGAGATTCGTGCTTATCGCCAGCCGGAGCCTTACAAAGGCAAGGGCGTGCGTTATTCCGATGAGGTAGTGATCCTCAAAGAAACCAAGAAGAAATAATCGAGGTTGATATGTTGAATAAGAATGAAGCGCGTCTGCGCAGATCACGTAAGACCCGAGCAAGAATCGCTGAACAAAAGGCGATTCGTCTGGCGATTCATCGCACCAACTTGCATATCTATGCACAGGTGATCTCGGCTGATGGCGGCAAGATTTTGGCAAGCGCCTCCACACTTGAGGCTGAAGTTCGCAAGACTGTCGGTAACGGTGGTAATGCGGCGGCGGCGGCGGCGGTCGGTAAGCGTATCGCTGAAAAAGCAAAACTCGCCGGCGTGACGGCAGTGGCATTCGACCGTTCAGGTCACAAGTACCATGGTCGCATCAAGGCGCTGGCAGATGCCGCGCGCGAAAATGGCTTGCAGTTCTAATCTGGGGTGAATCATGGCACAAGCTAAACAAGGTAAGAATCAGCAAGTAGAAGACAAGGGTGACGGTCTCATCGAGAAGATGATCCACGTCAACCGCGTCACCAAGGTGGTGAAGGGCGGACGTATCATGGGTTTCGCCGCTCTGACCGTGGTAGGTGATGGCGATGGCCGTATCGGTATGGGCAAGGGCAAGTCCAAGGAAGTGCCAGTGGCTGTGCAGAAGTCGATGGAAGAGTGCCGCCGTAAGTTGGTCAAGGTCAATCTGAAGGACGGAACCTTGCATCATCCAGTGATTGGCCGTCACGGTGCTGCTAAAGTCGTGATGCTGCCAGCTTCCGAAGGTACAGGCATTATCGCCGGTGGTGCAATGCGTGCTGTGTTCGAAGCGGTCGGCGTACGTAACGTGCTGGCTAAATGTATCGGCTCCAGCAATCCTTACAACGTCGTTCGTGCGACGCTGAATGGTTTGCAAGCGTTGAATTCTCCTGCCGAAATCGCTGCGAAGCGTGGCAAGAGTGTAGAAGAGATCACGGGGTAAATCATGGCACTCGCAAAAACATTGAAAGTGACGTTGGTGAAAAGCATCAACGGAACCAAGCAAAGCCACCGTGCAACTGTGCGCGGATTGGGTCTGCGTCGCATAAACCACACGGTGATGTTGGAAGACACACCTGCTGTGCGCGGCATGATTAACAAAGTGTATTACCTGGTCAAGTGCGAGGCATAAATGCAACTCAATCAAATTAAACCCGGCGAAGGCGCCAAGCATTCCAAACGTCGTGTAGGCCGTGGTATCGGTTCCGGTCTCGGCAAAACTGCTGGCCGTGGTCACAAAGGTCAGAAGTCTCGTTCCGGCGGTTTCCATAAAGTCGGTTTCGAAGGCGGTCAGATGCCTCTGCAACGTCGTCTGCCCAAGCGCGGTTTCGTATCGCTGACTCGTAACGACACTGCTCAGGTTCGTTTGTCCGATCTGCAGGATCTGCCAGTCGACAGCATCGATCTCTTGGCATTGAAGCAAGCTGGCATCGTTCACGCTAATGCACTGACTGCCAAAGTCGTGTTGGCTGGTGAGATCAAGCGCGCTGTGAAGTTGCAGGGTCTGCAGTTGACCAAGGGTGCGCGCGCTGCAGTGGAAGCTGCCGGCGGAAGCATTGCTGAGTAAGGTCGTCTGTGAACAAAGCAGTCGCTAAAGGTAAGTACGGTGATTTGGGCCAGCGTCTCTGGTTCCTGTTGCTGGCGTTGATCGTCTATCGCATTGGTGCGCATATCCCAGTGCCTGGAATTGACCCGACCGTATTGGCGGATCTTTTCAAGACGCAAAAAGATGGCATCTTGGGCATGTTCAACATGTTCTCGGGTGGCGCATTGGAGCGATTTACTATCCTGGCGCTGGGTATCATGCCCTACATCTCGGCTTCGATCATTATGCAATTGGCCGCTATTGCAGTGCCGCATCTTGAGCAGTTGAAGAAAGAAGGCGAGGCTGGCCGTCGCAAGATCACGCAGTACACGCGTTACGGCACATTGGTTTTGGCCTTGTTCCAAGCGTTCGGTATCTCGGTGATGCTGCAATCGCAAGCCGGACTGGTATTGAACCCGGGCCCGATGTTCCAGATCACGACCGTGGTGACGCTGGTAACTGGCACGATGTTCTTGATGTGGCTGGGTGAGCAGATCACTGAGCGTGGATTGGGAAACGGTATCTCGCTGATCATCTTCGCGGGTATCGCTGCTGGGTTGCCTCGTGCGATCGGTAGTACGTTGGAGATGGCGCGTACCGGTGCGTTCTCCATCCCGCTGGTGTTGGCGCTGTTCTTCGGTGCGATTCTGGTGACGGCATTGGTGGTTTTCGTCGAGCGTGGACAGCGCAAGATCTTGGTGAACTATGCCAAGCGACAAGTAGGTAACAAGGTATATGGCGGGCAAAGTTCCCATCTGCCTTTGAAGTTGAACATGGCTGGCGTCATTCCGCCGATTTTTGCATCGAGCATCATCTTGTTTCCGGCGACATTGGCTGGGATGTTTGGTGCGGGACAGGGAATGTCGTGGTTGAAGGACATCAGCGAGAAGTTGTCGCCTGGTCAGCCGATCTACGTGTTGTTTTACGCGGCAGCGATCATATTTTTCTGCTTCTTCTATACGGCGCTGGTATTCAGCCCTAAAGAGACGGCAGACAATTTGAAGAAGAGTGGTGCGTTCTTGCCGGGGATACGTCCCGGTGACCAGACCGCGAAGTATGTAGAGAAGATCATGTTGCGTCTGACGTTGATCGGAGCCATCTACATCACGCTGGTTTGTTTGTTGCCAGAGTTCTTGGTGGTGAAATGGAACGTACCGTTTTATTTTGGTGGCACATCACTGTTGATTCTGGTGGTGGTGACAATGGATTTCATGGCGCAGGTGCAGTCCTACTTAATGACTCATCAGTATGAAAATCTGTTGAAGAAAGCTAATTTTAAGGGTGGCTTGGCACGGTAATGGCAAAAGAGGACGTCATTGAGATGCAGGGGGTCGTTGAAGAAACTCTGCCAAACGCGACCTTTCGCGTAAAACTCGAGAACGGATTTGTCGTACTGGGTCATATCTCCGGCAAGATGAGGATGCATTACATCCGCATCCTCGCAGGGGACAAGGTAACCGTTGAGGTATCGCCTTACGATCTGAGTAAAGCTCGCATCGTATTCCGCGCAAAGTGATAGAAGTTAAGTTGAAAGAAGCAAGGAGAATCAAATGAAAGTCCAAGCATCCGTAAAGAAAGTGTGCCGCAACTGCAAGATCGTGCGTCGCAACCGTGTGGTCCGTGTGATCTGTAGCAGTGATCCACGTCACAAACAGCGCCAAGGTTGATTGAGATAAATCGACTCTGGATGATAGAATTCGCAACTTTTTGAACGATAGGGTAGCTGCATGGCTCGTATTGCCGGTGTAAACATTCCAAACCATCAACACGCTGTGATCGCGTTGACTGCCATTTATGGCATCGGCCGCACACGCTCACAAGAGATATGTGCAGCGGCAGGCGTGAAGACGACCACCAAGGTCAAAGACATTAACGACACAGACATGGAAAAACTGCGCGACGAAGTCGCGAAGTTCACGGTCGAGGGTGACCTGCGCCGTGAGATCTCCATGAACATCAAACGTCTGATGGACTTGGGTTGCTACCGTGGTCTGCGTCATCGTCGCGGCTTGCCGTGCCGTGGCCAGCGCACCCGTACCAACGCACGTACTCGTAAAGGCCCGCGTAAGTCTATCGCTGGCGCGAAGAAGTAATCTAGTAGAGGACAGTAACTATGGCAAAGCCCAGCACGAAAGTGCGTAAAAAAGTCAAGAAGAGCGTCGCTGAAGGTATCGCGCACGTTCATGCTTCCTTCAATAACACCATCGTGACCATCACCGATCGTCAAGGCAACACCTTGGCTTGGTCGACCAGTGGCGCGCAAGGTTTCAAGGGTTCTCGCAAGAGTACGCCGTTCGCAGCTCAGATCGCCGCCGAAGTGGTCGGTAAATCTGCTGTCGAATGTGGCGTGAAGAACCTGGAAGTTCGCATCAAGGGTCCAGGCCCAGGTCGCGAATCCGCAGTGCGCGCACTGAATGCCGCAGGTTTCAAAATCACCAGCATTTCGGACATCACGCCGGTACCGCACAACGGTTGCCGTCCTCCGAAAAAGCGTCGTATCTAAGGAGCAAAGATCTTGGCTAGAAATCTTGATGCAAAGTGCCGTAAGTGCCGCCGTGAAGGCGAGAAGCTGTTCCTCAAAGCTGAGAAATGCTTCACTGAGAAATGTGCTGTAGAGCGCCGTGCTTACGCTCCAGGCCAACACGGTCAGAAGAAGAACTCACGTCAGTCCGAGTACGGCGGCCAGTTGCGTGAAAAACAAAAGTTGCGTCGCATCTACGGCGTATTGGAAGGCCAGTTCCGTCTGACTTACAAGCGTGCTGAAAAGGCTCGCGGCATCACCGGCGAAAGCCTGTTGCAGATTTTGGAATCGCGCTTGGACAATGTCGCCTATCGTATGGGCTTCGGTGGTTCTCGTGCAGAAGCTCGTCAGACCGTGCGTCACAATGGCGTGTTGGTCAACGGCAAGCGCGTGAACATCCCATCCTTCACCGTCAAACCAGGTGATGTGGTCGAAGTGGCTGAAGGTTCCAAAGGTCAATTGCGCTTGAAATCGTCGTTGGCTGCTGCTGAGCAACGCGGTTTCCCAGAATGGATCGAAGTGGATGCCAAGGCGTTCAAAGGAACATTCAAGGCTGTGCCTCAACGTTCTGAATTGCCTGCAACGATCAACGAGCATCTCGTGGTCGAGTTGTATTCCAAGTAATCCACGCGGAGTCGAATATGCCTAACAATAATCTGTTGAAGCCACGCATCATTGACGTTCAACGCATCTCGGCGACTCAAGCCAAGGTGGTGATGGAGCCGTTCGAACGCGGTTACGGTCATACGCTGGGCAACGCCCTGCGTCGTATCCTGTTATCTTCGATGCCCGGTTACGCTGTGACCGAAGTCAAGATCGCAGGTGTGTTGCACGAATACTCATCCATCGACGGCGTGCAAGAAGACGTGGTCGAGATCCTGCTGAACCTCAAGGGCTTGGTATTGAAGCTGCACGGTTCGCGTGAAGCGACTCTGCACCTGAAAAAATCTGGCGCAGGCGTGGTGACCGCTGCCGACATCGAAGTTGATGCCGACACTGAAGTCATCAACCCGAGCCACGTCATCGCTCACCTGACAGCAGGTGGCAAACTGGATATGGAGATCAAGGTCGAGCAAGGTCGCGGTTATGTTTCCGCCATCTCTCGCCAACAACCCGGTGCAACACGTCCAGTAGGACACATCGCTCTGGACTCTTCGTTCAGCCCGATCTCCCGCGTCAGCTATGCCGTCGAGAGCGCACGTGTGGAACAGCGTACCGACCTCGACAAGCTCATCATGGATATCGAGACAAACAGCGCGATTGATCCGGAAGAAGCCATCCGTTATGCAGCACGCATCCTGGTTGAGCAGTTCTCTGTGTTCGCCGCACTGGAAGGCACACCAGCCCCGGTCGAGAAGCCGCAAGCACCGAAGGTCGACCCGATGCTGTTGCGTCCAGTCGACGACTTGGAGTTGACTCCACGTTCTTCGAACTGTCTGAAAGCTCAAAGCATCCATTACATCGGCGATCTGATCCAGTACACCGAAGCAGATCTGTTGCGTACACCTAACCTGGGTCGCAAGTCGCTCAATGAGATCAAGCAAGTGCTGGCCGAACACGACCTGTCACTGGGCATGAAGTTGGAAAACTGGTCGGCAGTAGCCGAGAAATAAAGCTCGCTTGGTTAACGCCAGGCCAGAAAGCAAAAGAGGAAAATCATGCGTCATCGTTTAGGACTTAGAAAACTCAACCGCACCAGCAGCCACCGTTTGGCGATGTTGCGCAACATGACCGTTTCGCTGCTGCGTCACGAAGTCATCAAGACTACCCTGCCAAAGGCTAAGGAACTGCGCCGCGTCGCTGAACCTATCCTGACATTGGGCAAGAACCCAAGCTTGGCGAATCGCCGTTTGGCGTTTGCTCGCCTGCGCGATCGCGAGATCGTCAGCAAGTTGTTCGACGAACTCGGACCACGTTATGCAGCACGTAACGGCGGCTACTCCCGCATCCTGAAGTTCGGTTTCCGCAAGGGCGACAATGCTCCGATGGCATTGGTTGAACTGTTGGACCGCCCGGCAGAAGCACAAGCAGTGGAAGTCGCTGGCGAGTAAGCTGAACAAAGCATAAGCAACAAAACACAAGGCCGGGTAATTCCCGGCCTTGTTGTTTTGTGATCCGATAACGACTAAACCGGAAGATGATTCAGTAGGGTTTCTCTCCTACCCAGTTGCCGGGTGTTTGGTATTGGCACACCCAAACCTGGTCGTTGGATTCCTCACACACTGCAAACGCGCAACCTACGGATTTCGTTGAGTGCCATATCACTTGTGTGTAGTGCCCGCACATCTTGCCATTGGCGCAGGTGTTGCGTGTGTAGTCGTAGTCTTTGACCTCGCTCCCCCAATCGTCAACGACCTTCCGCGGGCTGACCTGCTGCACCTCGTGCTTGCCATCTGACCAACGTATCGCACTCGCCCAATACAGGTTCTCGCCATATTTTCCATCCGGTTGGCTGTGCTTCATCCGGCATTGGTTCTCTGTTTTCAAATGGTCTGCCCAGCGTTGGGATGACGCAGCGAGTTCGGGTGAGTAGGTGAGCGGAGGCGTGCCCACTTTGGCGCGCCACTGGTTGTGTGCGGCGACCATCTCGGTCGCGTCGAAACCAGAGGCTTGGGCGGACAACGTCGGGATCAGGCACAACAGAAGTAGGCGCTTCATCATTTTTCCAATAGTTTCTTCAGATACGGCCCGGTCACGCTATCAGGATTCGCAGCAACATCTTTGGGCGAACCTTGCGCCACGATGATTCCACCGCCGTCTCCGCCTTCAGGCCCCAAGTCGATGATCCAATCCGCGGTCTTGATGACGTCAAGATTATGCTCAATAACGACCAGCGTGTTGCCTTGGTCGCGCAGAGTGTGAATGACCTTGAGCAGCATGTCGATGTCGTGGAAGTGCAGGCCGGTGGTCGGCTCATCAAGGATGTACAAGGTGCGTCCGGTATCGCGCTTGGAGAGTTCCAGTGACAGTTTCACGCGCTGCGCTTCACCGCCGGAGAGCGTGGTCGCGCTTTGGCCGAGTGTGATGTAACCGAGCCCCACGTCCAGTAGCGTTTTTAACTTGCGTGCAAGGATGGGCACAGCGGAGAAGAACTCGTGTGCCTGCTCCACGGTCATGTTCAGTACCTGATGGATGTTCTTTCCCTTGTACTGGACTTCGAGTGTCTCGCGGTTGTAGCGGTGGCCGTGGCACACGTCGCAGGGCACGTACACATCGGGCAGGAAGTGCATCTCCACCTTGATCACGCCGTCGCCTTGGCACGATTCGCAACGTCCGCCCTTCACATTGAAGGAGAAGCGTCCCGGTCCGTAGCCGCGTTCACGCGAAGTTGGCACACCGGAGAACAGATCGCGTATCGGCGTGAACAGTCCGGTGTAGGTCGCCGGGTTGGAACGCGGGGTGCGACCGATAGGTGATTGGTCGACGCTGATGACCTTGTCGAAATGTTCCAGGCCTTCGATCTCGCGATAAGGTGCAGGCTCGGCATTGCTGCCGTAGAGATGCTTTGCCACTGCGTTGTACAGCGTGTCGTTGATGAGCGTGGACTTACCCGAGCCGGATACCCCTGTGATGCAGGTGAGTAGGCCGACAGGCAGATCGAGTGTCACATCTTTAAGATTATTGCCGCATGCGCCGATAATCTTCAGCTTGCGTTCTTTGTCCGGTTTGCGATATGTCTTTGGTGCGGCGATGCTGCGACGCCCTGACAAATAATCGCCCGTCATCGATTGCGGGTTGGCGATCACTTCTTGCGGCGTGCCTTGTGCGACCACGATACCGCCGTGCTCACCCGCGCCCGGCCCCATATCCACCACGTAGTCCGCAGTCAGGATCGCATCCTCATCGTGTTCCACCACGATGACGCTGTTGCCCATGTCGCGCAGGCGCTTGAGCGTATCCAGCAAGCGGTCGTTGTCGCGCTGATGCAGGCCGATGGAAGGCTCGTCCAGCACATACATCACGCCCGTCAGGCCAGAGCCGATCTGTGAGGCTAAGCGGATACGCTGCGCTTCGCCGCCTGACAGTGTCTCGGCGGAACGATCCAACGACAGATATTCCAGTCCCACGTTATTGAGGAAGGTGAGGCGGCTCGCAATTTCTTGCACGATCTTCTCGGCGATGGCCTGCTTGTTACCCGGTAGTGTCACATTTTGAAAGAAAGTCAGTGCCTGCTTCAGCGGCAGAGCACTCAACTCAAAGATGGCGCGGTCGGCCACGCGCACATGACGCGCCTCTTCGCGCAAGCGTGTGCCTTTGCATTCCGGACAGGAACAACTGTTCAGATACTTCGCCAGTTCCTCGCGCACCGTGGGCGAATCCGTCTCTTTGTAGCGACGCTCCAGATTGTTCACGATGCCTTCAAAGGCATGCTCGCGCGTCATCTTCTTGCCGCGCTCGTTCAGGTATTGGAAGGGGATCTCTTCGCGCCCGCTGCCGTACAACACCACCTGCTGTATCTTTTCCGGCAGGCTCTCGAAGGGGCGCTCCAAGTCGAAGTCGTAATGCTTCGCCAAACTGTCCAGCATCTGGAAATAGAATTGATTGCGTTTGTCCCAGCCCTTGATCGCCCCGCTGCTCAAACTTAGTTGTGGGAAAACGACGATGCGCGCAGGGTCGAAGAACGAGATCACGCCCAAGCCGTCGCACTTCGGGCAAGCGCCCATCGGGCTGTTGAAGGAGAACAGGCGCGGTTCCAACTCTTGCAGTGAGTAGTTGCAGATAGGGCAGGCGAACTTGGCGGAGAACAGATGTTCCTTGCCGCTATCCATCTCCACTGCCAGAGCACGTCCGTCGGCGTGGCGCAACGCCGTTTCGAAAGATTCTGCCAAACGTTGTTTGATGTCCGGCGAGACCTTCAGGCGATCGACCACGATCTCGATGGTGTGTTTCGAATTCTTCGCAAGCTTGGGCAAGTTATCCATCTCGCAGATCTTGCCGTTCACGCGTAGTCGCACGAAACCCTGTGCACGCAACTCATCGAACAGATCTTCCTGCTCCCCTTTGCGTTCCACCACGATAGGGGAGAGGATCATCACCTTCGTCTCGGAAGGCAGCGCCAGCACATGATCCACCATCTGTCCTACAGACTGTGCCTGCAACACGATGTCATGCTGCGGGCAGAATGGATCGCCAGCGCGCGCGAACAACAGACGCAGGTAATCGTGAATCTCGGTGACCGTGCCTACAGTTGAACGCGGGTTGTGCGAAGTGGCTTTCTGCTCGATGGCGATGGCAGGGGAAAGACCTTCGATGAGATCCACGTCCGGCTTCTCCATCAACTGCAAGAACTGGCGCGCATACGCCGACAGCGATTCCACATAGCGCCGCTGCCCCTCGGCATACAGCGTATCGAACGCGAGTGAGGACTTGCCCGAGCCGGACAACCCCGTGATGACCACCAACTGATTGCGTGGCAGATCGAGGCTGATGTTCTTCAGGTTATGGGTGCGGGCACCGCGAATCTTGATGTATTCCATGCTGGAAAGAGAGTCCGAAAAACGACTCGTCAATATACGCGAAAACGGGGGCTTCCCCAAACAGCTTTAGGAGTGTTTTGGGTAAGGTTACCTGAACAAGAACACGGCATGGTTGATGTCCGAGAAGGAGGGTGACCTGTTAAGATACGCCCCTTCCAAAATTCACCCGCTTCCGCTTCATGTCCGTTTCAGATTCCATGACTCCTTTCGAACGCCGCGCCAGTATCGGCTTGGCGAGCATCTATGGCCTGCGCATGTTGGGCTTGTTCATCATCCTGCCGATCTTCGCGCTGTATGCCGAGGACTTGCCCGGTGGGAAAAGTCATTTCCTGATCGGCGTCGCGCTCGGTGCGTATGGACTGACACAAGCTATCTTGCAGATCCCCGCGGGCTGGTTGTCTGACCGTTACGGGCGCAAACCCATCATCATCGTTGGCTTGCTGTTGTTTGCGGCGGGCAGCTTTATCGCCGCCTCGGCGGATGACATCTACTGGATCATCGCGGGTCGCGTCATCCAAGGCGCAGGGGCGATTAATGCGGCGGTGATGGCGCTGACCGCCGACCTCACGCGCGAGGAGCATCGCACCAAAGCGATGGCGCTTATCGGTATCACCATCGGCATTACATTCTCCATCTCGATGGTGTTGTCGCCCATCCTGTACAAGTTCATCGGTATGTCGGGCATCTTCACGCTGACGGGCGTGCTAGCTTTCGTCTCCATCGCCATGGTGCTGTGGTTCATCCCCAACCCCGCCATCACGCGCTTCCATTCCGATACCGAAGCCAACACCAGCAAACTCAAGGACGTGCTGCGCAACAAAGACCTGCTGCGTATGGACTTTGGCGTGTTCACCTTGCATGCCATCCTGATGTCGGTGTTCATGCAAGTGCCGTTCATCCTGCGTGCGGACGGCTTGGATATCCATCATCAATGGGTGGTGTATCTGCCCGTCATGCTCATCGCTTTCGGCCTCATGATTCCTCCCATTCTCATCGCGGAGAAACAAGCCAAGATGAAGCAGGTGTTCATGGCCTCCATCGGCGTAGCGGCATTGGCACAACTCGGCATCCTGTTCCTGCAAGACAGCGTGTGGGGGGTGGCGATATCGCTGCTGGTGTTCTTCACCGCGTTCAACGTGTTGGAAGCCACGCAACCTTCCATCGTCAGCAAGATCGCCCCGCTGGATGCCAAAGGCACGGCGATGGGTGTATTCAGCAGCGTGCAGTTCTTGGGGGCGTTCTTCGGATCGGCTATGGGCGGCTTGTTGATGCAGGTCTATGGTGGCAATGCGGTACTCATCTTTGCGGTGTTCATGTTGATGTTGTGGCTGTTCGTTGCATCCAGCATGCAGCCCCCCAAGCCGCTGATGACCAAGATGTATCACCTGCGCGAGATGTCCGAAGAGGATGCGCGCACATTGAAGCAGTCTCTGGCACAATTACGCGGTGTCGGGGAAGTATTGATCGTCGCCAGCGAACAGATCGCCTGTCTCAAGGTTGAGATTAGCGGGTTTGATGAGGACGGAGTTGAATATCTAGTGAAAGGGGCTTCAGATGTCAGTGAATAAGGCAATCCTAATCGGTCGTTTGGGCAAAGACCCGGAGACCCGTTATATGACCAACGGCGAAGCGGTGACCAACGTGTCGCTGGCAACATCCGAGAACTACAAGGACAAGAACGGCGAGAAACAAGAACGCACCGAATGGCATAACCTCGTGTTCTATCGTCGCCTGGCAGAGATCGCGGGCGAGTATCTGAAGAAGGGTTCCATGGTCTACGTTGAAGGCCGCATCCAGACACGCAAGTGGCAGGACAAAGAAGGCAAAGACCGTTACACCACCGAGATCGTGGTCAACGAGATGACCATGCTGGGCGGCAAATCGAGTGGCGGGGGTAGCTTTGAAGTGGTGGAGAATCAATCATCCGCTCCGGCACGCAGCGCACCGGCGGCCAAGCCTGCCGCACCGGCAGCCAAAGGCAACTTCGACAACTTCGACGACGACATCCCGTTTTAGTTTTTACATTTTTGTAGTGTTAAGATTGGCCACCCTATAGGTGGCCTTTCCCATTTTGGGCATCAGTGGTTGGCATCAGAAAACCGAGGTGGTCGCATGACAAGATCTTCCAAACCCGCCCCCATCCATCGCCTCGCGCTTCGCGTGCGAGAACTCGCGCAGTTGTTCAACTCGATGGATCCGACACCGTTCCTGAACAAAGACCTCGATCAGGAAGCGGAAGACTTCATCGAAGCTTGGGCCGCCGGATATGCACCGGGGAGTCGCTTTCATATCACCATCCATCTTGAACAGTGGCCGACAGACGGCGATCCGAGCGAGATGTTGGTCGGTGCGATCCACAATCATTTCTCCTACAAGGCCGAGCGCACGCGCAGAGCTTTGAAACAACTGTTGCAGCAAGGCCGCATGAGCCTGGGCATCGGACTGGTCTTCGTTACGCTGTGTCTGCTCGCTGCCGATGCTATGGGAAAGTTCGGCCCCTATACCGGCTCCACCATCGCGCGCGAAAGTCTCACCATCATCGGCTGGGTCGCCATGTGGCGCCCGCTGGAGATATTTCTTTACGACTGGTGGCCGCTGCAACGCCAGATACGTCTATATCAGCATTTGAGCAACGCTCACATCCAAGTGATACAGGGCAAATGAGTCAAAGTATTTTCAGTTACCATTTGGGGCTCCATTTCTCAAGTTGTGGATTCCGATGAGCAAAGCCTTCACCCGCGAGAACGATGACGCTGACGACGATGAGGATTCACCGTCGTTGCCTGCGCTGCCTGCGGGTACCAAGAACTACATCACCCCGGCCGGATACCAACGCCTGAAAGCGGAATACATGTACCTGCTGGACGAAGAGCGCCCGGCCTTGGTGCAGACGGTGTCTTGGGCGGCGGGGAATGGCGACCGCTCGGAGAACGGCGACTACATCTACGGCAAGAAACGTCTGCGCGAGATCGACCGTCGCCTGCGCTTCCTCGCCAAGCGCCTGGAGAACTCCCAAGTGATCGACCCGGCACAGCGCGGCGAGTGCGACCAAGTGTTCTTCGGCGCGACGGTGACGGTGTGTCATGGAGATGGTGCGGAGCGCACCTACAGCATCGTGGGGGTCGACGAGGCGAATGCGAGCAAAGGGCACATCAGTTGGGTGTCACCCTTGGCACGCGCGCTGCTCAAGGCGCGTGAGGACGATACGGTGAAACTACCGCTACCCGATGGCGTGGAAGAGTTGGTGGTGGTGGAAGTGGTCTATCAAAGCATCGAACTCGGCGAGCCATGAACCGCCTTGGTGCCTTGCGTTTCGATAATGCGTTCATCCGCGAGCTGCCGGGTGACCGGAGCGGCAAAGTGCATTCGCGGCAAACGCCCGGCGTGTGTTGGGCGAGCGTCTCTCCTTCACCGGTAAGCCAACCACGCTTGCTGGCCTATGCGCCCGAAGTGGCGGCGCTCCTTGATCTAGAAGCACAGGATGTCACCTCCGATACTTTCGCGCAGGTCTTTGGCGGCAACGCACTGTTGCACGGCATGGCGCCGTATGCCACGCGCTATGGCGGACACCAGTTCGGCACATGGGCAGGGCAGTTGGGCGATGGTCGCGCCATCAGTCTGGGTGAAGCCATCAATGCACGCGGCGAACGTTGGGAGTTGCAATTGAAGGGCGCGGGCATCACACCCTATTCGCGCCGCGCCGATGGACGTGCCGTGCTGCGTTCTTCTTTGCGCGAGTTCCTGTGCAGCGAGGCCATGTTCCATCTCGGTGTGCCCACCACGCGTGCGTTGTCGTTGATCGCCACGGGTGATGCGGTACGTCGGGACATGCTGTACGACGGCAACCCCAGGGACGAACCGGGTGCGGTGGTGTGCCGTGTCGCGCCTTCTTTCATCCGCTTCGGACACTTCGAGATACTCGCCGCGCAAGGCGAGCATGATCTGCTGCGTCGCTTACTTTCTTTCACGCTTGAAAAGCACTTCCCGTCTTTGGGCGGTGAACCGCAACAACGTTTTGCTGCATGGTTCCGCGAGGTGTGCGAACGTACGGCGCAGTTGGTGGTGGAATGGATGCGCGTCGGTTTCGTGCATGGCGTGATGAACACCGACAACATGTCTATCCTCGGGCTGACCATCGATTACGGCCCCTATGGCTGGATAGACGATTTCGATCCCGGCTGGACGCCCAACACCACCGATGCGGACATGCGCCGATATTGTTATGGAGACCAAACCATCGTTGCACGTTGGAACTTGGAACGGTTGGCACAGGCATTGGCGGGCATAGCGCCATCGCAAAGCGTGTTGGATGAAGGGCTGGCGCATTTCGATACGATGTTGCAAAAAGGCATGCACAGCATGTTGGCTGGCAAGTTCGGCCTGCGAGATTGGCGGGACGGGGATGCCGAACTGGTTGCCGATATCTTTCAGCTCATGCAGCAAAGCGAAGTGGATATGACCGAGTTCTTTCGCCTGCTTGCGCTGGTCGATGTCAGTTCACCGCACGTGAATGTGTTGGCGACCGCGTTCTATCACGAGGAACAGTTCATACAAGAACGTGCGCGCTTTGAAACATGGCTCACCCGATATGCGCAGCGGACAGGCGCAGAGCAGTCCGGCAGTGCGGAAAGAACAGAGCGCATGAACAAGGTGAATCCGCGTTTCGTATTGCGCAACTATCTTGCGCAGCAGGCCATCGAAGCGGCGGAGCAGGGCGATTTAAAGTTGTTGCATCGTTTGCTTGATGCGGCGCGAACGCCTTATGCCGATGCTCATCCTGCCGATCTGATCGCCAAGCGCCCCGACTGGGCGCGGCACAAGGCAGGCGCTTCCATGCTGTCGTGCAGTTCTTGAACCGGGTTGCTTAAGTTCTTTGCAGCACTGCCGCAAAGAAACCGTCGGTGTTGTGCTGTTGCGGGGTGAGTTGCAGGTAATCGCCCATAGTCAAGTCGATATGCTGTTGCTTCAATACTTCACTTGCAGGCACCAGTGTGAAATCGGGATGAGCGGCGAGGAAGGCTTGCACGATGTCCTGGTTCTCTTCCTGTAGCAGGCTGCAAGTCGCATAGACCAAGCG